>JADGNP010000092.1 GCA_017883425.1 Candidatus Sulfotelmatobacter sp.
CATGGTGCCGAGCTCGGTCGTGCAGACGGGTGTGAAGTCCTTGGGATGCGAGAACAGGATGGCCCAGCCGTCGCCGATCCAGTCGTGGAAATGGATCGTTCCCTGCGTGGTTTCAGCGGTGAAATCGGGGGCCGTGTCGTTGATTCGGGGGACGCTGTAGGTTTCGGTCGCGGTAGTCATGATCATCTCCTTGGTGAATTCAATTCGCTCAAGATTCGGAAAGTCGGCCCGCCCCGGCTTCAGACTTGATAAAAGCGGATGAAAATGAAACCCACCCGCTTCACCGGGTGGGCTGGGAAGAATCTCGCTGATCCCCTACCCACACGCCGGCGCCGGTCGACAACAACCCATGGCACTGGCAGTGGCAGGAAAAAACATATGGTTAGGATAGAAGCGGCGACTGCCACTGTCAAACGCCCGGGGCCCGCCGAGAGTGCGCCTCCTTGATCTTTTCTGCATCGCCCGAGAATGGCACGCATCCCTTCTTTGTCACGACAATTCGCGGGTTTCTGGGGACGTTCATGAGCAAACAGACAAAGCGGCTGGTCATGGCGCAGTGGGATGTGTTCACTTCCAAGCCTCTCGAGGGAAATTCTCTGGCGGTATTTTTTGACGCGCGCGGTTTGAGCGACGCGGAGATGCAGTCGATCGCGAAAGAGATGAATCTGTCGGAGACGACGTTTATCTGTCCGCGCGATGCGGAGACGGAGCGCGAGCGCGGTGTGCGGGTGCGAATCTTCACGGTGCAGGAAGAGTTGCCGTTTGCGGGCCACCCCACGCTGGGGACGGCTTTTGCATTGCGTGGCAAATCCGGGGCGAAGCAGATCACGCTCGAGCTGAATGTGGGAAAGGTTCCCGTACGTTTTGAAGAAACACCCGGTCAGCCGACGTTTGGAGAGATGACGCAGATCGATCCGGTGTTTGGAATGCAGCACGACCGCGAAGCGGTTGCGCGGGCTACCGGATTGCGCGTGGAAGATTTCGATCCGGGGCTGCCGATCGAGACGGTGTCGACTGGACTCGCCTTCACCGTGACGCCGCTGAAATCTCTGGCGGTCATCCAGAAATTGCGGGTCGACCTGAACCGCGCCGGCGAGTACCTGGAGAGAACGGGCGGGAAATTTCTGTACTTCGTGGCGCGTGAAACCGTCGATCCGGCGGCCCGTTTGCACGCCCGGATGCTGTTCTACAACGGCGAGGACCCGGCCACGGGTTCAGCGGCGGGTTGCACGGGCGCATGGATGGTCGCGCACGGAGTGGCCAAGCCCGACGAACGCGTTCTGATCGAGCAGGGCATCGAAATGCAGCGGCCGAGCCGGATTTTTGTGTGCGCTTCGTCCCAGAAGAACCGCCAGAACAACCCGCGCGATAACCGGATAGTTAACGTACGCGTTGGCGGTAACGCAATCGAAGTGATGCGCGCCGAAGTCTTCCTCTAACATAGGTGGCGCAAGCTGCGGAAAACACGGCGGCGCACTCCCTCGCAAGAAAATCAATAGCCTGAAAGTCCCATTGGCATCGACGCTACTTTACAGTGAGCCCGCTTCCCGTTAGCATCATTTCGCTCCGACATTCTTCATATAGAGAAAAGCCTCTGTTGGTTTCGCGACCCGCTGGTTCAGTGGCGCCCGACAGATTGCGGAAGTCTGATGAAACCCAAGCGTACGATCCTGTGTGTCGATGACAACGAGCAGTCCCTGTCCCACCGTAAAATCATGCTGGAAACCCGCGGCTACCGCGTGGCGAGCTTCTCCCGCGGAGAAGAAGCGCTGGCGCGCTTCAAGCAAGGCGGAGTAGACCTGGTAATCGCCGACATGGCGATGCCTGGACTGGACGGGCCGCAATTGATCGCCAAGATCAAGGATCTGTCGCCGCACACGCCCGCCATTCTCATCTCAAGCAAGGTCCGCATTTATGACCACGACTCGCAAGCGGACGTCTTCCTCACCAAGGGAATGTACGCGCCCGTCGATCTGCTGGAACGCGTCCGGCTTCTGCTGGTGCGGAAGCGCGGGCCCAAGCGCATGCAGCAGCGGCCTCCGCAAATTTCGCCCCAAATCGGCGCGGCCTGAGGACTGCTCTCCCCAGACAGTTTCGTAAGTGACACAGTGGGCGCCCGCACTCAGCGTGAGCCTTCGTGTAAGATTCTTGTCAGCATGGCCAGAGCATTCATCGAAGCAAAAGACCTGCGGAAGACGTATCACGTGGGCAAAATTGAGGTTGAGGCGCTGCGCGGCATATCCTTCAGCGTGCAGAAGGGCGAGTTCGTCAGCGTGGTGGGTCCGTCGGGCAGCGGAAAGTCGACCCTCTTCTATCTTTTGGGCGGGCTGACGCGCGCCGACGGGGGCAGCGTGGTGCTCGACGGCGACGACTTGGCGACGCTCTCCGATGCGGAACGAACCCGCATGCGCAAGCGCAAGATTGGCTTCGTGTTCCAGAAGTTCAACCTGCTGCCGACGCTGGACGCCCGCTCCAACATCGCGATCGCCCGGGAAATTTCAGGCAACGGCGACGGGGATCCTGCGCACTTCAACCGCATCACCGACCTTCTCGGCCTGACCAAGCGCCTGGGGCACCGACCCTCGGAACTTTCCGGAGGCGAGCAGCAGCGCGTGGCTTTGGCGCGCGCGCTCATCAACAAGCCGGCGGTCGTGCTGGCCGACGAACCGACGGGCAACCTGGATTCCAAGAACTCGGACATCGTGCTCAGCATGCTGCGGCGGTCGAACCAGGAACTGGGTCAAACCGTACTGATGATCACGCACAATCCGGAGGCGGCGAAGTACGGGGACCGCATCATCCACATGCGCGACGGCCAGATTGTCAGACCGGAAGATGATCCGCAGTGGGCGCTGCACTGAGTAGAGCTGGCGTTTCGCTGGCTCTTCTGCAGTATTTTGCCCGCGGCGCGGCGGGCGGGGGGACTTCGCCCCTTCGGCTTAGCTCTGGGCAGGCTCCCAGCCGCCGGGACGGCGGCGCTACTCTCCTCTGCGGTGTTATCCTAAGTAAATCTTATCCCGCGACGAGGCTTTAAATCTCTTCATGCCTAATCCAGAAACTCCAGAAACCCAACCTGTCCCCGAGAGCACCGAGTCCTTCGGCGACATCCTGTCGCAGTACCAGAAGAGCCATTCCCGCAAGACGGAAGGCAGCAGGCAGTTACAGGCCACCGTGATTGCCGTCAACGCCGAGTCGGTGTTCTTCGATATCGGATACAAGTCCGAAGGCATCTTTCCGCTGGCGGCCCTGCAAGGGGAGACCTTAAAGGCCGGGGACAAGTGCCTGGTGACGGTGAAGGGCCGCGATCTGGATGGCTACTACGAGCTATCGCGCTTCCAAGTCGAGCGTCCCATGGATTGGACTGCTCTGGAAAAAGCCTTTGCCGACAAGACGACCGTCCTGGGCACGGTGACGGGCGTGATCAAAGGCGGGTTCAGCGTCGACCTAGGGGTGCGGGCGTTCATGCCCGCCTCGCGCAGCGGAGTTCGCGACGCAGCCGAAATGGAGAAGTTGGTGGGGCAGGAGATCCGCTGCCGCATCATCAAGCTCGATGTCACGGACGAGGATGTCGTAGTCGACCGCCGCGCAGTGGCGGAGGAAGAAGAACGCTCCGCCAAGGACAAATTCTATTCGCAAATCAAGGAAGGCGAGACGGTGAGCGGCACCGTGCGCAGCCTTACCGATTACGGCGCCTTCGTCGATCTGGGCGGAGTGGATGCCTTGCTGCATGTGAGCGACATTGCCTGGGGCCGCGTCAACAAGCCGGCGGACGTGCTCTCGGTGGGGCAAGAGGTCGAAGTGAGAGTGCTCAAGGTAGCGTCGGATTCCGACAAGCGGCGCATTTCCGTTGGTCTCAAGCAGCTTCAACCACATCCCTGGGATGCGGTTGCGGAAAAGTTCAAGGCGGGCGACCGCGTGCGCGGCACCGTGACGCGCCTGATGGAGTTCGGAGCGTTCGTGGAACTGGAGCCTGGCATCGAGGGCTTGATTCATATTTCCGAGATGTCATGGTCGAAGGGCAAGATCAGGAAGGCCAGCGACGTGGTGAAGCCGGGCGAGACCGTCGAGGCCGTGATCCTGCAAGTGAATGCTCCGGAGCGCCGCATCTCTCTGGGACTCAAGCAGGCGTTGGGGGACCCCTGGGCCGAAGTAACACAGCGCTTTCAGGTCGGGTCGGCGGTCGAAGGACCGGTCACCAACCTGACCAAGTTCGGCGCCTTCGTGCAGCTTTCGGAAGGGATCGAAGGCATGGTTCACGTCAGCGACATCAGCGCGGAAAAGCGAATCAATCAGCCGCAAGACGTGCTGCGAGTCGGGCAAGTGGTCAAGGCTCAGGTGCTCGCCATCGACCTCGAGAAACGGCAGATGCGGTTGGGCATGAAGCAACTGGTTCCGACCGGTCTTGACGAATACATCGCCGAGCACAACGAAGGCGACGTGGTCACGGGCCGGCTGATGGACGAATCGGGCGGGCAGGCACGGGTGGAACTCGGCGACGGCATCCACGCCACCTGCAAGGTCACCGCAGCAACGCCGGCGAAGAGCGAGGCTCCGAAGGAAACGAAAGCGGATCTTTCCTCGCTGAGTTCCATGCTGCAAGCGCGCTGGAAGCGTGGATCTGGCTTGCCTCCCAAGGCAGAACCCGTGCGGGCGGGACAGGTTCGGAGTTTTCGCATCGTGAACCTGGACCGGGCGGCGAAGAAGATTGAACTGGAGTTCGCGTAGCCCGGTGCCCTGAACTCATCTGGAGGATTCCATGTGGCGGATCGTGCTGCTGTTGGCAGTGGTGGTAGTGCTGATTGTACTGGTCCCGCGCCTGCTGTCCCGTTCGGCCACGCCCTCCGAGGGAAGCAACGCGCCCGACTTCACGCTCCCTTCGCAGGAAGGCTCGTCCGTCAGCCTGAAGGACTACCGTGGAAAGTGGGTCGTCCTTTATTTCTATCCCAAGGATCAGACGCCGGGCTGCTCTCGCGAAGCCCACAACTTTCAGGTCGACCAGCCCAAGTATGCCGAGCGCAACGCGGTCGTGCTGGGGGTGAGCCTCGACAGCGTGGATTCGCACAAGAAGTTCTGCGCCAAGGAAGGCCTGAATTTCAAACTTCTGGCCGATACCGACCACAAAGTGACCGACTCCTACGGATCACTGACGAATCTCGGTCTGGTGAAGTTTGCGGCGCGCCATACCTTCCTGATCGACCCCACGGGCAAGGTCGCGAAGGCGTATACCAGCGTGGATCCGGCCAAGCACAGCGCCGAAGTTCTGGCGGAGCTGGATCTGCTGCAGAAATCTGGGGCGGTGAAGCGCTAGCAGCCTGCCGCGGAACTCCGAATTCGTATCAGGGTATGCCTTCAGGTGTAAAGTTCCACCACAGCTATCAGCCATGCCACTGCGGTGAACAAGAAACACCCCGGCTTCAGCCGCTGCCGCTGCGCCCGCGCAGTGGCTGAAGCCGACACTGAGATTATGCCGTACCTACGGCTTCGCGGAAGCGAAGCCCTGATACAAATCGTGAGTTTGTCAGAAAACGGTCAGCGGCGTAACTATTTTTCCGCCAGATATATCTCGGCGACGTGCCGGGTGATGTCCCCCGGCTTCGAGTCAGCCAGATTCGTGAGCACGACCACGGTCAACTGATCATCCACATAGCGGTCGATGGCGGTCTCAAATCCCTGCCAGGAGCCATCGTGGTGAATACACCGGTGCCCGCCCCTCTCCTCGATGAACCAGCCAAAACCGTAGTTGCCCTTGTTCGGCTGCCCGTTCTTCAGCCGAACCGGAGTCCACATCAAGTCCAGGCTTGGCCGCTTCAGCAGTTTTTCCGTGTACAGGGCGGAGTCCCACTTGGCCAGATCGAGAATCGTGAAGTACAGGCTGCCGTCGGCAGTGGTGTTCACCATGGGCGCCACCCACTCCTGGTTTTTCAGTTCCCCCTTGACGAGCCGGTAGCCTGCGGAACGGTTGGGCACGATGTCTGCTTCGCTGATAATGCGCGTCGACTGCATGCTCAGCGGCTGAAAGATGCGCTGCTGCAGAAAGTCGCCATAAAATTCGCCAGTCACGCGATGAATCAGAATCCCGAGGGTCAGGTAGCCGAGATTGCTGTACTCCCACTTCGTCCCCGGAGGATAAGCCGGAGGAATGGCTTCGACCACTTTCACCAGTTCATCCTCCGTCCAGTCTTTGCGGAAGTTGAAGTCCTTGGGATAGTCGCCAAACCCCGCAGTGTGACTGAGAAGGTCGCGCACGGTCACGTCCTTCCAACTGGCCGGGGCATCCGCAAAATATTTCGTGAGCGGATCGTCGAGGCCGATCTTGCCCTCTTCGACCAGCATCATGATCGCGGTTGCCGTGAACTGCTTCCCCACGGAGCCCGACTGGAAAACCGTTTCCGGCTTCACCGGCGCCTGCAATTCCACGTTGGCCAACCCGAAGCCTTCGGCTCGAACGATCTGGCCGCCTCTCGCCACGAGCAACGACAGACCAGGGATGTGCTGGCGCTGCATCTCCGCCTTGACATAGTCGGTGACCGCAGCCGTGGTCGCAGGATTCTGCGCCTCGGCGGCGCAGATGGCGAAGAAGAGAGTCATGGAAACAGCGAGTGTGGAGAATCGGCGAAGGCTCATGGGTGTGCAGGATGCCGCTTTGCGACCCTGAGTCTATCGGCAAGAGTGCTTCCCGGCAAGGCCGTCGCGGCTGCTACGAGAGAAGCACACGCAGACCAATTCCCTTAAAGGACCGCCTAGTTCAGCCCGCCAGGCTCCCGACTATTTCGGTTCGGCCGAGGTCTCGGCCAGCCGGTGCACTCCCGACCGGTGCATTGCGAACAGAATCACCCACCCGATCAATCCCGCGGCGTAGAAGAACGCGAGTCCCAACGCGACGCCCGGCAACAACGCAGAGTGGACCGGTTGGATCGGTCCAACGGGAGGGTTCACATGCGGAAGCGAGGACGCAATCGCTTCTCCCCTCTTGATTGCCAGCACAACTCCCGCCAGAATGATCGTCATCAGCACGGCAGTTGCTTTCGGAAAACGGAATTCGGTGCGCATCGTGAACCTCCTCGTTGGAAACCATAGCCAGACCGGATCGCCGCCCAAGGCTCGCCAATGCTCCTGCAGAGCCCCCGCCATCACACCTGCGGTCTCGTGGACGTAAAAGACGATCCGCGCGACCATCCCCTTCGTGGCAGTCTCAGCTTGCATCTCGCAGAACACTGCAAACATTTCCTCGCCGAACCGTTCGCGGTGGAACGCCGGATAGAGACGCAGTAGATGCCGGTACACGCTGAGCGTCAATCAGGCCTCCTTCACCGCGATCCGCAAATTGGCCAAACGCGTGAGATGCTTCATCCGGCCTACTTCGAGCTGCAGGTTCCTGCGGCCTCGCGCCGTCAGGCGATACGCCTGGCGGCCTCGCGAACTGTCCTGCTCTTCGATTCGCTCAATCCACTCTTCCTCCAGCAACCGGCGCAGCGCGCCGTAGAGCGTACCGGTGCTGAGCACAACCCGTCCGTCGCTCATTTGCTCGACGTCCTTGAGAATGGAGTACCCATGCCGCGGCTGTCCTGCCAGGCTAAGAAGGATGAGTAAGACGGGTTCGGTGAGGGGCAAGAACTCCATTGTGGCCTCTGACGACATGTCGTACAACGCCATATTGCCGCAGTCGGCGGCCAAAGTCAAGAACTCAATAGTCGCCTCCGTGTCCTCTGTTTTGAATCAACCACAGAGGCCACGGAGGACACAGAGGAAGATCTCAACCTTGCAAGCGGCCCCGAAACTGGATGATGTGGCGGCGGTCGCGTTTCGATGGCCGGCCTTCCGGCAACGTTTCGAATTCGCGCATCGCTTTCCGTTCGGCTGCCAGCTTCTGGCGCAGTTCCCGGCTCTCCTCGGTTTCGCGGAAGAGCGTCTGCGCCACTGAAGCTGGTCCGCGCACCTCACTGAGAAGCAGAACCTCCACCTGAAAGTCGCCGCCCTCATTCGTAACGCGCAACCAGTCCCCGACCCGGACTTCGCGCGCCGCCTTGGCTGGTTGCCCGTTGGATAAGATTCTGCCCAGTTCGCAGGCCCGTTTCGCCAGTGGCCGCGTCTTGAAAAATCGTGCGGCCCAGAGCCAGATATCCATCCGTACGCCGGTCATGAATCTATTTTCCTACAAGGCCGATCAGAAACGGCTGGTCCGAAGTGAAAAATCAAATCGCTCGCGGAAGCTCCATCTCCGCGTGGAACAGACCATGATTTCTTCCGAAGAAGAGTTCACCCTATTAGTTAGGAAGTGGCACGGTGAAAAGCTGCCAGTGGCCCGCACTGGTGATCCTAGACCAACATTTTGTCATGCACGTCAATAAGGCGGACCATTTTTCGCGATCCGCGTTATCTCGGGCGTGATCTACGCCCCAGAGTCCACCCGGTGAGCCGCCTATTCTTGAGCTCTTATCGTTCCTAAAGTCTCATCACCTCCTGGCCGATGTACCAGAAAGCCGCCGTACGAGAAAGACGCAAAAGACACTCCTCTGGCGGAGAATGGATACTTTATGAAGAGTATACGTGCCCTTATCGTGGACGATTCCTCGGTCATGCGAAAGATCGTGGCGCGCTCGCTGCGCCAGGCGGACATCGACGTGACCGAGGTATTGGAGGCCGGAAACGGCGCCGAGGCGTTGGGTATCCTCCGGGAAAACCAAGTCGATCTCATTCTTTGTGATATCAACATGCCCGTCATGGACGGCTTGGAGTTCATCAAGCAGCTTCCCACAGTCGAGAAGGCAAAGGGCGTGCCCGTGATCATGGTTACCACCGAGGGCAGTGAGTCTCATGTGGTACAGGCTCTGTCCTGTGGAGCCCGCGGCTACCTCCGCAAGCCTTTTACCGCAGAGCAGATCAAGGAACACGTAGTCCCCATTTTGGGAGGGAAATCATGAAGCCGGTGAACGAATTACTCACGACCAACCGCCGCCACGATAACTGGACTCCGCTGCTGGAAGTGGCAGTGCAGGAAGTCTTTGAGCTCATGCTGGGAGGCCAACTGACCGAGTCGGCATCGGCGGAACAGGCAACCCTGGACGTTACTGCCATGGTTGGACTGGCAGGGCAAATGTGCGGCGTGCTGAGCCTCCGCTGTGATCGGACATCGGCCGCGCTCATGGCTTCCAAGATGCTGGGCTTAGAACCGGACAAGGTCGGTCCGGAGATGTCGGATGCGCTGGGCGAAGTCTGCAACATGATCGCGGGCAATTTCAAGAACAAGATCTCTGGCATGGGAGACGGCTGCATGCTTTCTGTGCCCACGGTGATCACTGGCACGGACTATAGCCTGTACTCCCAGGCGGACTCCCCTGGCCTGGAGGTCAGGTTGCTGTTCGAAGGCAGGCCCATCGTCATTGCCCTTCAGATCCGCGGCTGACCTTCAGCTTGAACCCACAACCTGGCATGTTTGGACCGGCTGGCGATGGTCGGTCGTGTCTCCAGCCCACATTCGAAAACGGTTCTTCTACTCCCGGATTAGGCTTCCTTATCGATGGCCGTGCCGGAGTATCTCCCAGTCGACACCCAGTTCACGGGCTGCTTGTGGCTTTTTCCACAGCATGATTGTGATATCTGTCACAGACTGCTGTGGTGGTCGGACTTGATGATTGACCGCGACTCATCGTGAACCTTGGACCATGACAAAGGTACCTGGTCCGCAAGCAAGGTTACGATGGAGCGTGTCTAAAGCAGCAAGACCTAAGAAAGCCGTAATGCAAAGAAGAGAAAGGATATTCTCTCTATGAAGGCTACGTCCAAAGCAATTTCCATTGCTGCAGCGCGCCATCAATCGGTCACCGCTGCCCAAACTGAAGAAACGGTCCGCTCTCGTGCCTACGAACTTTACGAGCAGCGCGGCAGAGCCGAAGGTCATGACTTGGAGGATTGGCTGCAAGCCGAGGCCGAGGCGGCAAACACAAAGAGGAAGGCTGCTTCCGCGTAGACGCCCTTCAAGAGACTTGGCCAACGGCATCCTTGACCTGCTCCAGGGCGGGTCCGAAATCAGCAAACTCGAAGCCATAGCGGCAGACGTTCCGGTTGCGGACTAGGGCGCCGCCGGGCGCCGGGCTCAGGGCTGCCGCTCCTTCTGGCGGCGGACTCCTACGGCTTGAATACCACATCCACCAGCGCGACGATCTCTTCCATCGATCCGTCGATGTCCATCGTGAGACGTGCCAGGTCCATGTTCGCCAGCGCCGGATAGTGTTCAACCAGGGTGGCCCACGCGGCGTCCCCACCTAAGTCCACGCCCATGGCTTCGTAGTATCCGTATCCTAAGTCGCGTAACCTGCACAACAAGTCACTGAGATGGACCAGCGCCACCAAGGGCCCGCCAGCCGGCGGCACCACCTCGTCGTGGTGAAATTCGATCACGTCCATCACGTCTCCGGAGAAATGCCAGTGCTCGGCTAACAGCTTGCCGCTTTGACAGTGGGTGAACCCGAGATGCGCTTCCTCGCTGCGGTGGAGCGCAACGTGCCCCTCGCGGGCTGCCTGGATGCACTTGCGAAAATCCTCCGTGCAGGCCAGCGTGTTCACCAGCATTCCCAGGTCGTGCAGCAAGCCGGCAAGATAGGCTTTCTCGGGATCCGGATATCCGATCAGCTTCGCCATCTGGCGACTCACTAGCGCACATCCCAGAGAGTGACGCCAGAACGTAACCGCGTCGAAAGCCCACTTGTCGGGAGGCACGATCCCGTTCAGGCAACAACCCATCAGGATTGCCTCGATTCGCTTTAGGCCAAGTGCCATGATAGCGCTGCGCACCGTTTCCGTGTTCCCCCGCCCGAACAAAGGCGAGTTTGCCATCCGCAGGCAGTGGGCGGCAATGGTTCCGTCGTAAGACACCAGTTCGACTACCTTTTCCAGATCCACCTGATCCGCCGGTAGCTGGAGCATGGCAACCAGCGGCTGGACGATCACCTGGATGGTCGGCATCGCTTCCAGGGCTTCGATTCTCGGCCGAATTCTATCGAGTTTTTGAGCGTTCATGGCTTGCCTCCGCCGGTATACCCGACGGGCGGTTTCCAGTACCCGATGGCCCCCGGGAAATGCACCAGGCGAAATCTGTCGTCCACCTGGTACAGAGACTCCGCGTGACCCAGGAACAAGTAGCCGCCGGGCAGCAGATTGGAAAAGAAGTGCTGCATGACCTTGCGCTTCGAGCCCAGATCAAAATAGATGAGCACATTACAGCAGAAGATCAGATCCATGCCTTTCAGGAATGTCATCTTACTGTCGTCATTAAGATTTACTCGGTCAAACCGGATCAGGGACTTGAGCTGGTCGGTTACTTGCAGTTGCTTGTCATCGTGGGGCCGGAAGTACTTCTTCCTTAGACGCTCGGTCGTGCTGCGCAGGGCGTATTCACCATAGATCCCGGTCTTGGCCGCCGCCAGAGACCTGTCGTTCAAATCAGTGGCCAGAATGTCAAAGGTCCAACCCGCCAGCATCTTTTCGCTTTCTTCCAGCAGAAACATGGCCAGCGTGTAGGGCTCTTCCCCGGTCGAACAACCGGAGCTCCAAATGTGGAGACGCTTGAAACCCATGGCGCTCTTGACTTCTAGAATCTGGGGAAGAATCACGTTGCGCAGCGCCTCCAGTTGGGCCGGGCTGCGAAACATGTACGTCTCTCCAATGGTGATTTCGTTCAAAAGCAGCCGCAACTCCACTTCCCGGTTTCCGCGGACGGTGAGATGTTCCAGGTATTCAGCGGGGGACTTCACATTCACCGCGCTCATGCGCCGGGCGCAACGAGAAGCCAGCAGGTACAGCTTTTCTTCCGGCTGGTAGATGCCCGAGACCTGGTAGATCATATTGCGGATCTTCAGGTACGCGGGATCTCGCAGATCCTCGGACTGCATCGCCGGCTTTGCTATGCTCATTTCCACAATGTCATCCCACTCCGCTTTGGGGGCTACGTCCTGCTTGCGTCACAGCGTCAGCGTTGCGGGCACGCCGTAAGGCCGCGCCGGCTGGAAGTGACCCGACCGACAATCTCCTGGCTGATCTCCGACAGTGGGCAGATTTTGTCCGCTGCTCCCGCGCCGACCACCGCACCCGGCATTCCCCACACCACCGAAGAGGCTTCATCCTGCACCACGATCTCCCCCCCGACTTCCCGGATATGCCTGGCTCCGCGAGCGCCGTCGGAACCCATTCCGGTCATCACTACCCCCAGCACCCTCGGACCATAGACGTCCGCCACAGAGCGAAACAGCACATCCACCGCCGGACGGCAAGAGTTTTCCGGGGGCTCCTGATTGAGATTCAACACCACCCCTGTTCCATTCCGCGCTACCGTCATGTGATGGTCGCCCGGCGCAATCCAAGCGTGTCCTGGTTCGAGCGCCTTGCCGGCCTGTCCCTCGCGCACTAGGAGTGCGGAGCGGGAAGCGAGACGTTCCGCTAGAAGCTTGGTAAACAATGGAGGCATGTGTTGTACGACCACCACCGGGACGGGGAAGTCCTTGGGAAGCTGAGGAATCACTACCGCCAAGGCATTGGGACCTCCAGTGGAGACCCCTATGGCCACAATGTCGACTGCTTGGCCTGCCGAACTGCGCTTGGCGGCAGGAACCACCGGTAGGGGTACCGGTTTTACGTGCCGGGGAACCAGGCAGAGAATCTTCGCCACGAGTTCCTGGCGAACCTGGTCTTTTGCCGCCGACAGGCTGCCGGTGTTACTCGGTTTCGTCGCGTAATCGGACGCGCCCAGCGATAACGCCTCCAGCGTGATGGCGGCTCCCCGTTCGGTCAGGGTGCTGAACATGATCACCGGCAGCTTGGGGTACAGCTTGCGGATCTCCACCAGGGTCTGGATCCCATTCAGCCCGGGCATCTCGATGTCCAGCGTGATCACGTCCGGATTCAGTTGCGGAATCTTGGCCAGGGCGATCGCACCGCTTGAGGCCGTCCCGGCCACACTGACCTCGGCGCTGGTGGCGAGGGCTTCGCACAACAGCTTCCGGACGACTACGGAATCGTCTACGATGAGCACCCGAACCGGAAGCATGAGGTGTTTACTTTCTTGCCTCAGAGGCTGCGTGGTTAGCGCAGCATCCGCAGCAGGTTACCCACGAAGGACCACAGCGCATTACGCACCGGCCCTGGCGCTCATCGCCTTCAGCACTCGCGGCTTCGCCTGATGCCCGGAGCCTGCATCCTCGAGCTTGAATTGCGCAACCAGCTCGCGCAGCTTGGTTGATAGCTCTGCCAGGGACTGCGACGCCTTCGCCGAGTCGTTGGCGCCTTGCGCGGTATTCCGGGCCGCCTCGGCGACCCCAGAGATGTTCTTCGCGATCTCCGACGAGCCGCTCGCCGCTTCCGTCACGTTGCGGGCCATCTCGTTGGTCGTGGCGTTCTGCTCTTCCACGGCCGTGGCGATGGTGTTGGAGATGTCGTTCACCTGCTTGATCACCTCGCTGATCTGGCTGATGGCGCCCACCGCGTTCTTGGTGTCGCCCTGGATGGCCTCGATCTTGCGGCTGATGTCCTCGGTCGCCTTGGCCGTCTGTTTGGCCAGTTCCTTGACCTCGTTGGCCACCACCGCGAAACCCTTGCCAGCTTCGCCGGCGCGGGCGGCTTCGATGGTGGCATTCAAAGCCAACAAGTTGGTCTGTTGGGCAATCGAGGTGATGACCTTGATGACCTGGCCAATCTCGATGCTGGAGACGCCCAGTTTGCCCACCACCTGGTTGGTTTCCTCCGCCACCTTGACCGCGCCGGTGGCCACTTTGGCCGATTCGTGCGCGTTCTTGGCGATTTCCTTGATGCTGGCGCTCATTTCTTCCGAGCCCGTGGCCACCGTCTGCAG
>JADGNP010000093.1 GCA_017883425.1 Candidatus Sulfotelmatobacter sp.
CAGCGGAGCCGCGGAAGGTGGTCCCCCCGGAGATATCGAAGAAAAGCGACGTCTTCGGCCCGACCGGGACAAAACTGGAAGTCCGCACATCGAGTTGCCCAATGGGATGCGCTAGTCCCGGGCTTTGCAACACGCGCGAGAGTGTGACGACCATGCGCGTGCCGCGGCTGGGCACGGAGGGACTGTCCTGACCATCCCAGACATAGCGCGCGCGGAATTCGCCGGTGCTGCCGTGGACAATGGGCAGACCTGCGGCTCCGATCAGAGGACTCAGCTTGCCATCGAAGATTTCATACCCGATGCGGAATTCGCTGCGGCGTCCGGAGTTGTAGCCAATGTCGAAGCCGCCTCCGGCGCGCTCGTCGCCGAACACGGCAACGCGAGTCAGGCCGGTGAAGGAGTTTCGGGCAAACTTGGAGGCAAACGCGTACGGGGCAACAAAAAATCGCGTCTGGCCGAGAGGCTGGTAGAACTCAGTTGCCGCCAGATTGCTGGAGCCGAAAAGAAGATCGTTGCGCCACTCGCCCCCGCGGTGGGCGATGTCCATGAAAGTCACTCGCGCGCCCGCGGAAAAATCAAAGGCCGCCACGCCGGAACCGTCTACGTTGACGGCGAGGTCCACAAACGGCGGGCCATAGGTTTTTTCGTGCGTAGTGATGCGCAGAGCGGGAACTCCATTCTGCGTGAACCCCTCGTAGCCCAGCCGATCGAACTGGCCTTCCCCGGCAATGCGGGTCAGTTGGGTGTCGAGTTTGGAGAGATCGAGCGGACCGCGCAGCGCCTTGCTCAGCCGGTGCTGGAGCCGGCTGGCTGTGTCAGGAGCGGCGCCGGTGACTTCGATAGTCTCTACCTTTTCGGGCGGCCGATGTTTGCGCGCGGCACGGGCCGCCAGATACTCCTGCCACTCCGCCGGATCCTGGATGGCATACGGCAGAAGAGCGGCAGACTGGCTGGCCGCGCTCTTGTGACCGAGTTCGATAAGCTCCCTTACCCGTGAATAATCGGTCACCGAGAAACCGCTCATGTCCACGCTCACTTTGGCCTTGGCCAGCGCCAGGGAGCGCCGCTCGTTCTGCGTGATCATTACATCGACCGCACGCATGAGCACTCCCGTCAGAGTTTCCAGTTGAGCAGGGTTACCCGGTGGAAGGCGAAGTTCCACTGCGATCACGGCGTCCGCATCCATGGCAAGGGCGGTTTCCACCGGAATGTTTTGCACCATGCCGCCGTCCGCCAACACGCGGCCATTGATCTCCACTGGAGTAAATACACCGGGGATGGCCATGGAGGCGCGCACAGCCTGGGCTAACGGGCCGTCGCGCAGCACGACGCCCTCCCCGCTCAGCATGTCGGTGGCGACACAACGGAATGGAATGGGAAGGTCGTCAAAGCCGGCGGCGCCGGATTCGGGGAAGGCGATGCGATCCAGCAACGATCCCACGCCCTGGCCGGGATTGAACCCGTTAGGTCCGTTCAGACCGTGCTTCAGGCCGAGAGGAGCATTGATCAGAAAGTCGCGCCGATCTTGTTTCCGGCGGTAGGAGAGCTGGGTATAAACCGGCTCGGGAAGGAAGGCTTCGTCCCAGTCGATTTTTTCGAAGAACTTCTGAATTTCGGCGGGCGACATGCCCGTGGCATACATCGCGCCAATGATGCTGCCCATACTGGTCCCAGCAATCCGGTCCACGGGGATGTGGTTCTCTTCCATCCACTGAATCACGCCGATCTCGGCCAAGCCCAGCGCCCCCCCGCCGCTGAGAGCCAAGCCAATTCGGGGACGATGAGCGGGAACCGGGGGTTGCGCGATGGGCGGGGTGTCCTGGGCGCGCGAAAGAACCGGCAGGACAAGGATCCACAAGAGGATGAGTGCAATCGGGACAAAGGCGGGCCGATCCGTTGATTTCATCATGTGCTCCTCAGGTGCGGAAGCAAATATCGTAAGTGCGCACTGCAAGGTGAGCGAAAAAGGTTAGCAGGTTTGAGCGAGCAGAGTCAGCACTAACACGTTGAGCTGTTGGTGCAGTTTGGATCTTCGGACTTCCTATTGGAGGCGTCATCCCGATCCCGGCGCAGTTCCGCGGGGTGAGGGATCTCGCGTGGGGCGCCGCCGGTCTGCACGCGAGATCCTTCCCTTCGCCTGAAGAACGGCTCCGGTCAGGATGACTCCCCTAGGGAGACTGTCGAAAGTCAAACTGCGCCGCTACCCAGGTTGAAGGAGTAGATCAGTTCGACTGGGACGGTGACGCAGGCTGCAGCGCACGCGCCTGGTCCACGACATTGCGGACGGCTTCAATCACCACGTCAGGCCGATCAATCTGGATGTAGTGCGAACTGTTCTTCGCAATCACTTGCGTCCCGCGCGTCGAGAGGCGCCCCAATTCCTCCTGCATTTTCTCCCAGGCATCGTTGGTGGGCTTCGCAAGGTCTGCGGGGAGGTCGCCGGACAGTTTATCGGGGTCGTGCGAGAGCACAGCCAAGGGCATGTCGCCGAGCGTACCGGTGGCCGCCGTCTGGGCGGCGCTTTCGGGAAAGCTTTTGAGTTCCGCCACGGCTTCGCGCGCGCTGTGCCAGTTGCACTCGGCAGCACGTTGCACGGGTTCTTCGTCGCACAGATCGAGCAGCCGCGGAATGCCGAACGGCATGGTGTATTCCAGGAACTCGGCCTCGCGCTGCCAGCTTCCCTCCATGCCCTTGAGTTCTGGCGGGAAACGATTCTCCTGGTCGGGATGGGAAGCATCGACCAGCACCATGCCTGCGACCTCGTTGCGGTAGAGGCTGGCGTAAAGGCGGACATCGTATCCGCCCGTCAAATGGCCGACCAGAACATAGGGCGGCGGAATTCCCGCGGCCTGCAGCGACGTGTGCAGTTCACCGGCGATCACTTTGCTGGTGCGAGGTTGCGAACTGGAGTCGCTGTAGCCGAGTCCAGCGCGGTCGTACGAGCACACGCGGGTGAATTTCGCGATTTGCGGCTGCACCTTGCGCCAGGAGGCGTAGGTATCACCCAAGCCGGACTCGAGGATGACCGCAGGACTGCCCTGCCCCGTGCAGGCGATGTGCATCTTGTACCCGCCCACGTCGAAGCGCCTGCCATCCATGGGATTAAAGCGGCGGTCGCGGGCCTCAGAGATGTTCTCGTAGATCACTCCGGCAGCGGCAAGGGCCAGCACGAACACGAGCACGACGAGGACTATGCGGCGGAGCCACGAATGGGAGGGCACGGATGGAGCCGCTGTGTTGTGCATGAAGGAACAGGCGATTCGCGGCGCGACCGCCCGCGCTGCAGTGGCACGTATTCTACATGACCGGCGGCACAGTGATGCCCATAACCGCCAGACACCGAATTAATTCGCGCCGGACCACCGCAACCGTGGCCAACAGGAATTGCTTCCGCTTCTCGTCCGGTTCGCTGAGGATGGGATACCGGTGGTAGAAAGTGTTGAAAAGTTGCCCGAGCTGGAAAACATGTTTGGCCAGAAACGCGGGTTCCGTCGTGGCAATGCACTGGTCGATCACGGCGGACGTCTTGGACGACGCCAGCCACAGTTCCCAGATTTCATTAGCGGACTCACCGGCTAGAGAATTCGCCAGATCGGCGGCTGAGAAGCTGTCAGCACTGCCTCCACAGAACGTCTCGGGATCGACTCCGGCTTTGCGGAAGATGCTGGTGGCACGCACCACCGCGTATTGCGCATAAGGTCCGGTCTCGCCTTCGAAGCTGAGCGCCTCTTTGAAATCAAAAGCGATCACCGACTGCTTGGTGTACTTCAGCATGAAGTAGCGCAGCGCGCCGATGGCAATTTGCGTGGCAATCTCCTGACGCTCCCGGTCACTCAGTTGCGGATGGCGCGAGTCGACTTCGCTCTTGGCGGAAACGATCAGTTGATCGAGCAGATCGTCGGCCTTCACCCCAAAGCCTTTACGACCGCTGACCTCGATGTAGGAGCGCGCCTTGTCTTCGTCGCTCAAGTTGTAGCCGAGCTCCGCGGCGCAGCGCGGGGTCAGCGCGACCATCTCGTACGAGAAGTGCGTGTAGTGGCTGGCGGCCTCCCCGTGGCCGAGGCCGCGCAGCGCCTCCATGACCGTATTCTGCGCCTCGGACTGCCGGGCATCGATGACGTTGTAGATTTCCGCGACGTCGCCGAAGTGAGGATGATCCTTTTCGCCATCCGCCGTGGAGATCCAGCAGTCGTGGCTGTTCGGATAGCGGTAGAACTTGCGATATCCAAAGTCGCGCCCCAGCAGCCCGAACTTCCACATGTGGTAGGCAATGTCCTTTCCCACGTAGCCCACTGTGCCGTTGGAGCGGACGATCACCTTCTGATCTTCCTCGGTGATCTTCTCTTCCTCTGTGTCCTCTGTGGTTGAAGTGGGTTTTGCGGTCCCCGCACGCCGCATCACCCAGCAGCCTTTATTCTTGCCCGCGCCCTCGAAGGTGAGCACGCCCGATTCTTTCAGCTTGATGAAAGCCGCGTCCCAAAAGTGCAGGTGAAGAATCTCGCTCTCGCGCGGAAGGAAATCGTATTCGATGTCGAGCCGGTCCATGGTCTCCAGATGGCGGCGCAGCACCGCCACCGAAATCAGCTCGGCGACAGCGGCGGTTTCTGTCGCAGCATCTTCGATGGCATGTAGCGTCTGCAGGCGCACTTGCAGATTCTGCTTGTCCCCTTCGTACCACTGCGAGACTCGCGCATACAGATCCCAGCAGTAGTAGTCGAAGCGCGGCTGCCGGGTCAGAGCTTCGATTTCCGCCCGCGATTTCTTTTCGATGTGGGTGAAGCCGACGACCACATCGGCCACCTGCACCCCTGTATTGTCGATGTAATTCTGAATGTCAACTTCCCTGCCCTCAAAACGCAAAAGGCGGACAAAAGTGTCGCCGAGAATGGCGTTGCGCAGGTGTCCAATGTGCGCGGCCTTGTTGGGATTGATGCTCGAGTG
The DNA here is from genome assembly GCA_017883425.1 of Candidatus Sulfotelmatobacter sp. Lineage (GTDB taxonomy): Bacteria > Acidobacteriota > Terriglobia > Terriglobales > Acidobacteriaceae > Sulfotelmatobacter. The sequence continues at coordinate 4,942 of JADGNP010000093.1, forward strand.
CTCGACCAGAATCTTGCCGGGAGGAACCTCGACGGGCGGCTTCTGGTCGGCGGTGAGAGCAGCGGCCAGCCATCCCCGGTCGACCCTAACGTTCAGGTAGCCGGGAGGAGCGACCTGCATTTCGGCAATGCCTTCGATGGCGCCGATCTCTGCCCGGATGGCTTCGGCGATCTTCAGAGGAGCCGAGCGCAGAGGCTTGGCGAAAGGAAAAATCGGAATCGCGAAGTCCCCGAGTTCGACCTTTGGAGGCTGTTCGACGACGACACCAAGCAAGGCGGCGCCGGGATAACGCCGCTGCAGACACTCCAGCACGCGGTGGGCAAGACGATGTTCGAGATGACGATACAAGAAGTTCCTCTAAGCTGTTGAAGAAACAGTGATTTTATCAGAGGGGGCGGCAGGCGCACGTTTGACGGAGGTGGATTGCTTCCCTATGATGAAAGTTTCTCGTGGCAGCAGCACAAACCCTTTAACCACTGAGGGCGCAAAGGGCGCTCTTTGTGAAGCTTTCCTCTGTGATCTCTGTGTCCTCTGTGGTAAGGATTTAGGTTTTCATGCGCATTGCCTATCTTGAGTGTTTCTCCGGCATCAGCGGCGACATGTTCCTGGGTGCGCTCATCGATGCCGGAGTTCCGCCGCGCGTGTTGGAAGAAACCGTGGCGGCGCTGGGAGTAGGCGCACGGCTGGAGATTTCGCGAGTCGTCCGCAGCGGCATTTCGGCGACCAAGGTGGACGTCTGGGTGGATGGCGAGAAGGACCTTCCGCGGGAGGAGTACTGGGCAAAACAGAATGTGGCGCGGGCGCCCCTTCGGCAGGCTCAGGGCGGGCTCTTGCCCGCGCAAGATCAACACGAGCACGGTCATCATCATCACGAGCACGAACATTCCTCCGGAGCCGAGGTCTCGCGGGCGGGGATGCCCGCGCCACATGAGCACTCTCATGAACATGGCCGCGGGTTAACCGAGATTCGCGAGATCATCAGCAAGGCCGCGATCAGCGACACTGCCAAGAAAACGGCCATCGCGATCTTTGAGGCTCTGGGGACGGCGGAAGCGAAGATTCACGCCACGTCGATCGAGAAGGTGCACTTCCACGAAGTAGGCGCGGTGGATGCGATGGTCGACATCGTCTGCGCGGCGGTAGGAGCAGAAGCCCTGGGAGTGGAGGAGATCATGTGCTCTCCGTTGAACGTCGGCGGCGGATCGGTGCAGTGCGCGCACGGCACGTTTCCCGTGCCGGCTCCGGCGACGGTCGAGTTGCTAAAAGATGCGCCAGTGTATTCGACGGGAGTGCAGGCAGAATTGGTCACTCCTACGGGAGCCGCAATTGTGAAGACCCTGGCCAGGCGCTTTGCCGCGTTCCCCGAGATGAGAATTGAGAAGTCGGGCTACGGGGCTGGATCGCGCGAGTTCCCCGGGCTTCCTAACGTCGTGCGGTTGACGTTGGGTGAGGCTTCGGCAACGCTGGCCGCGAAGACGGCCTCCGATATTGTGACGGTGCTGGAAGCGAATCTCGATGATCTGAATCCGCAGGTGTTCGGATACGTGATGGATCGTTTGCTCGAAGAAGGAGCGTTAGACGCGTTCGGCATGCCGGTGCAGATGAAGAAGAACCGTCCCGGGATGCTGCTCACGGTGCTTTGCAAGCCGGAAGATGCGAGCAAGCTCACGCACTTGATCTTCACCGAGACCACAACGCTGGGCGTGCGACGGCGTGATGAGGTGCGACAGACCCTGGCGCGCCGTTGGGAAAAAGTACGCACCCAATGGGGCGAGGTCCGCATCAAGATTGCCAGCATGAACGGAACCGTGACCAACTACGCGCCCGAGTATGAAGACTGCCGGCGCATCGCGACCGAGCATCACGTGCCGCTGAAGACGGTGATGCAGGAAGCCTCGCGGGAGTATCTCGGGAAAGGCGAAAAGCATTAACCACAGAGGGCACAGAGTCGCACAGAGAACTCCCTCTGTGATCCCCTGTGTCCTCTGTGGTTAAGAAACATCATGACCAGAAAGTTCTACATCACGACTCCGATTTACTACGTGAATGCGCGGCCGCACATCGGCCACGCCTACACCACAATCGCCTGCGACACGATCGCAAGGCGGCAACGCCTGCTGGGCGCTGACACGTTCTTCCTCACCGGCACCGACGAGCACGGCCAGAAGATTGAGCGCGCCGCGCAGGCTGCGGGCAAAACTCCGCAGCAGTACGCGGATGAGATTTCGGCGGAATTCCGCAAGCTCTGGCAGCGGATGGGAATCTCGAACGACGACTTCATCCGCACCACCGAAGAGCGCCACAAGAAGCGGGTGCAGGAACTGTTCCGGCGCATTCGCGATAACGGCTACATCTATAAGGGCACCTACACGGGGCAGTACTGCGTTTCGGACGAACTCTACGTGGACGGCGCCCAACCCGGCGATCCTTGCCCGAGCTGCGGGCGCGTCACTGAGACCGTGCACGAAGAGAATTACTTCTTCAAGCTCTCGGCCTTTCAGGACAAACTGCTGGAGCTTTATGCGAATCCGGAATTCGTTCGGCCCGAGACCCGGCGCAACGAAGTGATTTCGTTCGTGCGTTCGGGCCTGCGCGATCTGTCGATCAGCCGGTCGACATTTTCGTGGGGCATTCCCGTGCCCGATGATCCCAAGCACGTGATTTATGTTTGGCTCGACGCCCTGGCCAACTACATCACTGCCATCGGCTACGGCTCAGCCCACGCCGGCGCGCAGGAAGCGTTCAAGAAATACTGGCCGGCCGACGTACAGATGATTGGAAAAGAGATTGTCCGCTTCCATTGCGTGTACTGGCCGGCATTCCTGATTGCGGCAGGATTGCCTGTGCCCAAGGCGATCGTGGCGCACGGCTGGCTGCTGTTTGAAGAGAGCAAGATGTCGAAGTCGCGCGGCAACATCGTGCGTACGGAGACGATTCTCGATGTGCTGGGCGCGGATGCCCTGCGTTACTTCCTGCTGCGGGAGGTCGTGTTCGGGCAGGACGGTTCGTTCTCCTTCGATGCGCTGGTGCAGCGCTACAACTCCGACCTTGCCAATGGCTTGGGGAATCTGGCCAGCCGCACGTTAACGATGATTAACCGGTACTTCAAGGGCGAGGTGCCTTATCCGTCGCATGCGGCGTCGAAAACCCCCGCGGATGACGCGATTGCCGAGACGGCGCGCAAAACGATTCGCGAATTTGGCACGCTGTTCGATCAATTCCAGTTTTCGCGCGCACTCGAAGCCGCGTGGGCACTGGTGGCGGCGGTCGATAAGTATATTGTCGAAAACGAGCCCTGGGCGCTGGGCGAGAAACAGGACGACGAGAGCCGGGCGCGGCTGGCCACGGTGCTCTACACCTCAGCTGAGGCGCTGCGCATTGCCACTGCGCTGGCGCATCCTGTCATGCCCGATGCGACCGCCAAAATCTGGGCACAGATGGGCCTCGGTGATATCAAGAAACTCGCTCTGTCCGACTTGGCCTGGGGACAGTTGCCGCTGGGCACGAAACTCGGCGACGTGCACCCGGTTTTCCCGCGCGCCGACAAGAGCGCAATTGAAAGGATGCAACAGATGGAAGATCAGCAACGAGGTCCGGCGATCGAAGAATCGAAGGAACCGGCAGCCCAGCCCGCGGCGACGCAGGCTCCGCTGAAGGCCCAGCCAGCCACCGCGGCAGCTGCGCCTGTCGCTCCGGCCGACGGCGGAAAGATCACGATCGACGACTTCGCCAAGATCGAACTGCGCGTGGGCGTGGTGAAGGTCGCCGAGCGAGTGCCCAAAGCGGACAAACTGCTGCGGCTGGAAATTGATATCGGCACGGAAGTGCGGCAGGTTCTGGCCGGGATCGCCGAGGCCTATGCCCCCGAGACACTGGTTGGTCGCAAGGTAGTGATCGTGGCCAACCTCGCCCCACGCAAACTACGGGGACTGGAGTCGAATGGGATGATCGTGGCCGCATCGCTGGAGGGAGGAAAGCCAGTGTTGGCGAGCTTTCTCGAGGACGTGCCGGTGGGAGCTCGGCTGAAGTAGGGGTATAAGTCAGCAAGATCAAAACCTGGCCTCGCTGCGCTCGACCGGACGGGCGAAGGCGCCCGTCCCCACAAAACCCAACGACCAACGACTAACGACTAACGACCATGTTCGTCGATTCGCACGCACATCTCGACGGCAAGCAGTTCGACTCGGACCGCGAGCAGGTCATCGCTCGCGCCTGTGAAGCGGGCGTGCGAACGATGGTTGCGATTGGCAACGGGGACGGCCCTCCCGTGCTCGATGCCGGGATTCAACTCGCGGACAAGTATCCGTTCATGTACGCGACTATTGGGATTCACCCGCACGAAGCACGCCTGGCGGATCAGGCTGCTTTCGATCAGATGGAGCAACTGGCGCGGCATCCCAAGGTGATCGCATGGGGTGAGATCGGATTGGACTACCACTACGATCATTCTCCACGGGAAACACAGAAGCAGGTATTTCGGCGACAGATGGAGCTGGCGGCAGCGGCGAAGCTTCCCATCGTGATTCACTGCCGGCCGTCGGACGGCAGCGACAATGCCTGGGAGGATTGCCTCGGTTCGATCCAAGACCAGTGGGCGCCACACGGGTTGGGCGGCATTCTGCACTGTTTTACCGGAAACTGGGCTCAGGCCAAGCGCGCGCTCGACATGGGCTTCATGATTTCGTTCGCGGGGAACTTAACTTTCCCCAAGGCACAGCAGATTCGCGACGCCGCCTTGGAGGTCCCGCTCGACCGCCTGCTGATCGAAACGGACTCGCCGTATCTGGCGCCTGTACCGCACCGTGGCAAGCGCAACGAACCGGCCTTCGTTAAGGAAACGGCGCGCAAACTGGGCGAATTGCGTGCGCTCTCGATGGACGAAGTGGGTGAGCAGACTTGGCGCAATTTCTACAATTTTTTCAAATTGGCTGAAATGGCTGAAAGCAAAGTTCCAGCCCGCTAAAACCTGCACTTCTGGTACGCTCAAGTCAGATTCCCTTATTTCAGAAAGATTAGAAATGTATGCCCGATAACAGTTTCGACGTGGTGAGCAAGATCGATCTGAACGAGGTCTCGAACGCCATTCAGCAGGCGCTGAAGGAGGTTCACACCCGTTTCGACCTGAAGGACTCGAAGTCGAATATCGAACTGGAAAAGGACGCGATCGTGCTGCACTCCGCCGATGAGTACAAACTGAAGGCCGTGAATGACGTCCTGCAGCAGAAACTGGTGAAGCGCGGCGTTTCGCTCAAAGGGCTGACTTACGGCGCGGTCGAGCCCGCGGCGGCTGGAACGGCCAAACGCCGTGTCACCATGCAGCAAGGCATCGCTATCGAGAAGGCGCGCGAGATCGTGAAACTGGTAAAAGACTCGAAGAAGAAAGCGCAAGCCTCGATTCAGGGAGACCTGGTGCGCATCAGCAGCAAAGACCGCGACACGCTGCAGGAAGCCATTGCCCTGCTGAAGGGGCACGACTTCGGGATTGACTTGCAGTTTACGAATTACAGAACGAACTAGAACGGACGTCAGACCTTGGACCTCAGACCTCAGACCACGACCGCCGCGATTCAGAGAATGATCGATGTGATTAATGCTGGGTCCGACGGGCTTTGCACTGTATCCGGCGCCCGAAGTCTGAGATCTGAAGTCCGAGGTCCGAGGTCTGACGTCTGAGGTCCGATTCTTGAGCGCATCGACCGCCATTAACGGGAAAGAAGTATTCGATCTGCTGCGGGACGATCTCGCCACGCTGGAGGGCGAGTTCGGTCGCGACACAGTCTCGGGCGTTCGGGCCATCACCGAGATTGGCGAATATCTGCGCGCGGGCGGAGGCAAGCGAATCCGCCCTGCATTGTTGCTGCTTTCTGCAAAACTGCTCGACTATCAAGGGCAAGGCGCAGTCCGGCTGGGCGCCGTCGTCGAAATCATTCATACCGCGACCCTGGTGCATGACGACATTATCGATGAGGCCAAGACGCGGCGGGGCCGTCCCGCGGCCAATACGCAGTGGGGCAATTCGAAGTGCGTGCTGGCCGGCGACTGGCTCTACATGCAGGCCTTCAAGATCGCGGTCCAGGAGCGCAACTTTCGCATTCTCGACACGCTGATCGAACTCACGCAGCAGATGGTCGAAGGCGAACTGCTGCAGGTCGAAAAGCTGGGCAAGTTGATCACGCTGGACGAGCACTTCGATCTTATTTTCCGCAAGACCGCGTGCCTGTTCTCAGTGTGCATGCGCCTGGGAGCAATTCTCGGCGGCGCCACTTCCGAGCAGGAAGCCGCTCTAGGCCAGTACGGACACAATCTCGGCATGGCGTTTCAGATTGTCGATGATGTGCTCGATCTGACTGCGTCGGAAGATGTGCTGGGCAAGCCCGTGGCCAGCGATCTGCGCGAGGGCAAGGCAACTATGGCGGTGATCCATGCGCTGGAGCGCTGCACGCCGCAAGAGCGGTCCAAGATCGAGACTGTGTTGCGCCATGGAGCTTTCAACGGCGTAACTCATGCCGAGATTCTGGAAATCCTGCAGCGCTACGGATCGCTGGAAGCTGCCACGGCTCGTGCCGCGTACTATGCGGAATCAGCGCGGAAATCGATTTGCACCTTCCCCGATACGGAGATCAAGCGCGCCCTGCTCTGGGCGCCGGAGTTTGTAGTCGCAAGAGAGAAATAAACCTCCCCTCCGACCGCTGGTAGTCCGGCTGGATTCCAACCTCGTGCTCCGCTCACTTTCGTAACTCTCGGAAACCCATGGGTAGGCCTGTGAGCCGAAGCACAGAAACCCCCTCGAAACTGGATTGATCGTAGTCACTAACATCCGTGACCGATGTTACAGATTTTTCCCCTGGGACATCCCAAAATGCGGGCAGTTGCTGGGACTGTCCGCCAGAGCGGAAGGCTAACGAGACGCACTGGCATGCGATGAGGCGCGGGTATCGCGACCTCGATCCTCTCCCCCCGGCACCTGAGAAAGGCAGGTCGCTGAGGGTCCTGTCCGTTGCGGACGAACCATCAACGAGAGACGGCGGCTTCAGTCGAAGCTTTAGACGAAAGGCGCCTTGGTTTTTCGACGCGCCGGCCCGGACAGGGCCGGAAGAGACTTCGAGTGTAAGCCGCTGTCTTGCTCACCCTGAACGAGGAAGTCCTCCTGAGAGACTCGCTCCTCGTGCGGCAAAGCCGGGCGTCGGTCCATCGGACCCACCCGGTTTTGTTTATACTGAACCCTTTCCTGGTTTTCCCGAATCAAAGTTTCTGCAAATGGAACGTCCACTAGTCTAAAGCTGACTATGAATGACCTGCTGTCCATGATGGCGCGTCACGGCTATGCCTTGACGTTCGCCTTGCTGTTCGCCGAGGCGATTGGCCTGCCCTTCCCGGCTGCGATCGCGTTAGTGGCAGCGGGTGCCGCCGCAGCATCCCACACTCTGTCGGGTCCGGGGGTTCTTCTGGCCGCGATGGTCGCCCTCATCATCGGCGACACGGCGCAGTTCTGGCTGGGACGCTACTCCGGCTGGGCCCTGCTCGGGTTCCTCTGCCGCCTGTCAATGAACCCCGAAACCTGCATTCTCCGTTCCGCCGAATCCTTCTACAAGCGCGGCAAAGCAACGCTGCTAATCGCCAAGTTCATTCCCGGGATCAACACCATGGCCGCGCCGTTGGCGGGCAGCATGAAGATGCGCTTCGGGCAGTTCCTATGTCTTGATCTGGCTGGGGCGCTACTGTACTCCGCCACTTACCTGCTGGTGGGATATCTGTCGCGCGATTTTCTTGCAGCCACTCTGAGCGGGTTCCACGCCGCGGGACGCGCCATGGAAATCATCATCATCGCCGCACTCGTAGGGTACGCAATTTACCGCGCCGCGCAATTCCGCAGGTATAAGAAGTATCGCATCATGCCGCGGGTGCAGGTCCGGGAACTGGCCGCGCGTCTGGCTTCGGAAGGCGCGAACCGAGTGCAGATCGTCGACGTGCGCAGCCACGGCTACTACGACATCGGAGCCGAGCGCATCGCAGGCTCCATCCGCATCGAGCCCAACAATCTCGAGGAGGAGATCAAGAGTCTCCCCAAAGACAAGGACATTTACCTCTACTGTACTTGAGCGCGCGAAGCAACCAGCGCCCGGGTGGCGCATCGACTGCAGGAAAAAGGTTTCAACACGTTCGTGATCGTCGGCGGATTCACCGCCTGGCGCAAGGCCGGGGAGCCGCTGGAGTCTGTGCCTAAGAACGATCTAGTGAGGCTGCCGACGTTCAGTTAGCGGTGTGTGCAAGGCGTGTCTCACGCGCCAAATTGCCGCAAATGATGATCCAGATGTTTGTACATTCCGCGGCTCCAGGCTTGAGGAGTGAGGTCGCCAAAGAACGGATGCGGATGCCGGGTGCACTGCGCTTCTCCGCCCTCATGAAATTGCCGCACGCGAAGCTTGAGCTGTTCCTGTTCGCGCAGGAAATCCCGTTGGTCGGACACAACCAGCTTCTTATCGGTAGGGCTGTTCCGCGAGAATGGCTTCTCGTTGGTGTAGATCGGCTTGACGAACGGCCCGATCACCCTTCCGATGAAGATGCGCGGCAGATTGAGTCGGCCCAACGCCATATCGAGCGCTGCGGAACAATGCGCCATCATCTGCGACACGTCCATCTTCCCCCACTGCCGTTGCGCCGCAGGCTGCAGCGTGTCGATGCGTGAGATCACTTCGTCGACTGCCTCTCGCTCGAAGAGATTCTTCATACTTCCCCCTGCCTGGCTGCTGGATCGCCGAAAATGATATCACCATCTTAGCCAGCGACAGGGGCTTCGCCGTCAGAACTAGATCTACAGGAACTGGTTGTTCGCTGTTGCGGGCGGGCCGAGGATGGAATGGTCCGAATAGTCGCTTCGACGATATACAAA
>JADGNP010000509.1 GCA_017883425.1 Candidatus Sulfotelmatobacter sp.
CAACTCGACACCCCGTATCGCCCCGGCGGATGGACTGTGCGCCAGGTCGTCCATCACGTGCCCGACAGCCATCTGAATTCCTATGTGCGGTTCAAGCTGGCTCTCACCGAAAACGAACCGACCATCAAGCCCTATGCGGAAGATCGCTGGGCAGAACTGGCAGATACGAAGACCACGCCGGTGGAAGTTTCCCTGACACTGCTCGAATCGCTGCACGACCGCTGGGTGCGGCTGCTGCGGTCGCTTACGCCGGAAGACTGGAAGCGCACATTCCGCCATCCTGAACTGGGCGCGATGACCCTGGAGAAGACGCTGGCCCTGTACGCGTGGCATGGACGGCATCACGTGGCACACATCACCGCGCTGCGAGAACGCAGCGGGTGGTGAGAAGGCGCGTTCCAGCTTCCAGGCTATCGATTGTCATTCCGAGCAACGCGAGGAATCTGGATTCTTGCTGATGACGAGAGAAACCTAGGTCCCTCGCTTCGCTCGGGATGACAAGACTCTTACACGTTCATGTGATTCCCATCCGCCACAGCAAGTAACTGGTCGCCTCGCGAAGCACCGCGACCGCGCGCTGCCACACGCTGTGGGGAAGCGAATCCGGGCGCGGCGCGACGTAAACCGGGCCAATGCCTTCGTACTCCAGAAGTTTGCGGATGCGGAAGACGTGGTAAGCGTCGCTGACCGCCACGCAACTGTGCAGGCCGTTGGCGCGCATGATCACGGCCACCCGCACGGCGGATTCAGACGTATCGCGGCCCTGGGTTTCAGCGATCAGGCTGCGCTCGGGGACGCCGTGACGCATCAGATAATCACGGCCAACGCCTCCCTCACTGAAGGTCGGATCGGCAGCGGCGCCGCCGGTAGTAATAACGACGGGCGCCACGCCGCGGTGGAATACGTCGAGAGCGTGATCGAGGCGCGCCCGCAGCACAGGAGACGGGTGCCCCGAATACTCTGCCGCACCGAAGACGACAATCGCATCCGCCGGATGGATTTCCTCCAGAGAAGCTGTGCGCACAACCTGAACGGCCGTAATCGCCAGGAACGACACCGCAGCCACGGCGGCCAGCACCAACAGACGAAGCCACCAGCGCACTTGCGGATGCTGGTTGGCGGTCTTGTCGTTCATCCTTGGGCGAAGAACTGGGAAATTTCGTCGGCGGGAATCGCGCCCTCGCGAATAATGCGCCAGCGCGTGGCTTCGTCACTGAGATCGATGATGGTGGAAGCAATATCCCGCGGAGAAGCGCCGCCGTCGACAATGATGTTGATACGACCCTCGAGCTGCTCGCGCACCTGCTCGGCGCTGGTGCACTCCGAGGCGCCGCTGAGGTTCGCGGAAGTAGCGGTGATCGGGATGGCCGCGGCCGTCACCACCGCCAGCGGGATCTTCGCATTGGGCACACGCAGTGCGACGTTGCCGGTATTGGCCGTCACTTTGAGAGGCAAGCGCGAGCCCGCCTTCACGATGATGGTCAGCGGGCCGGGCCAGAATTTCCGCGCCAGCGCATAGAACTCTTCCGGCAGCGGTTTAGCCAGCTCTTCCGCCTGGTCGGTGCTCGCGATGAGCAGCGACAGTGGCTTGTGGCGCGAGCGGGTCTTGATGTCGTACACCTTGTCGACCGCACGCAGGTTGAAGGGATCGGCAGCTAGTCCATAAAAAGTGTCAGTGGGCATGCCCAGCACTTCGCCGGAACGGATCTGATCGGCGGCGTATTTGACCAGGGACGATTCAGGAGTTTCGCTATTAATTTTCAGGATCTCGGCGCGCACGGCGCTCCCTTCTCGATTGGCTACAGGCTCAATTTATTTCGACCGCGAAACCTACCATAATACGGCAAAACGCGGCAAGATGAGGCGACAGCGTATCATGGGGGTTCTGATGGAGTTCGGATCGTTCGCCCCTTTTCGAAGGCGTCATCCCGAACTCGGCGCAGTTCAGCCGAGTGAGGGATCTCTCGTGGGAGCCTCTCCAAAACGCCCTGCCGGTCTGCACGCAAGATCCTTCCCTCCGCCTGAAGAACGGCTCCGGTCAGGATGACTCCCATAAGGGGCGGAGTTTGTCGAAACTCACACTGCACAACTGCATATTTCGCAACCACGCATTGTAGTCTTGAGAGCATGAACCGGAAATGACCCGAACCTCAGAATCCGCGCCCAGCGCCCAGCACCGGCTGCGCCGCATCGAAGGCCGCCACAACGCCTTGGTGAAGGAACTGCGGCAGGCATTCGCGCGCGCCGAACGCACCGAAGATGGAAGCTGTGCCATCGAAGGTCTGCGCATCGTGGAAGAGGCCACCCGCAGCGGGCTGCGCTTTCGGGCGGTCTTCTTCAAGGAATCCGCACAGAACCTGGCGGAGCGTCTCTTGCCCCAGATCGGCGCCAACGTCGACACTTTGCTGCTTCCCGATAAGCTCTTCGACGGCGCTGTTCCCAGCGAAACGCCGCAGGGAGTGGCGGCACTGGTGCGGCTGAAGGAATTCTCTCTGGCAGACGTGCTGGAGCGGCTGCAGGTCGGCCCAATCATCGTTCTCGCCGGACTGCAGGATCCCGGCAATTTGGGGACAATCCTGCGCTCGGCCGAAGCTTTTGGCAGTGCGGGGGTGGTGTTGGGCGAAGGCACGGTGAGTCCGTTCAATTCCAAGGTGATTCGCGCCTCGGCGGGATCGGTGTTCCGGCTTCCAGTCGTGCTCGCGAAGGCGGCGGGCGGGCTGGAGGAGATTTCCGCCAAGCTGCGCGCGCAGAGTGTGCGTCTGATAGCGACGTCGTCGCACAAGGGCACGCCGCTCGATCAGGCGAACCTGACAGGGCCTTCAGCAATTTTCGTCGGGAGCGAGGGCTCGGGCTTGCCACGCGCCATGCTGGCGCAGGCGGATGAACTGGTCGCAATCCCGCACATGCCGCAGGTGGAATCGTTGAATGCAGGCGTCGCGGGGAGCATCGTGCTCTACGAAGCAGCGCGGCAGCGGCGCTCTGGCTGACGCGAATTCTGCGGAGTCGAAACTATACAGCGATCCTCAGGGGCTAAAGCCCAAGTCGTTTACGGCTCTCGCGGCACGGCTGGAAGCCGTGCCCTTCCCAAACCGGCCATGAACCCAAATATTGAGAATTGCTCAATATTGTGACACTTCCCCCTATGTCATTTCGAGCGCAGCGGAATGACAGATTTTGTGGTGGGTCACAAGACTCTGCAAACCTCAATGGGAGTTCTACGCCAGTCCGCCTCCGTCGACCACCAGCGCTGCGCCCGTGATCCAACTCGACATTGGACTGACCAGGAACAGAACAGCATTGGCGATGTCGTCGGGAGTGCCGACGCGGCCCAGAGGACGATTCGCGGCTTCCCGCAGGAATGCCTGCATGTCCTCGCCAAGCTGGGCGCATTCGCTGACCAGCATGGGAGTTTCAACATCTCCCGGACACACACAGTTCACGCGAATGTTGTTCTTGCCATGATCGATGGCCATCGCGCGCGTCAGGTTCACGGTCCCGCCTTTAGCGGCGCAGTAAGAGGCGGCACGCGGGCCTCCCTTGAGCGACCATCCCGAGCCGATGTTGATGATGCTGCCCCCTCCGTTACGCACCATGTGGGGAACGACTTCGCGCGAGAGCAGATAAATTCCCTTGAGCGTCACATCGAGGGCGAGGTCCCATTCGTCTTCGGTGAGATCGACGATGTCTTTGCGAATGGCGACGCCAGCGCAGTTGCAGAGAATGTCGATCTTGCCTGAGCGTTCGATGATGGTCTCGACCGCGCGCCGGCATTCGGCGGCGCTGCGGACGTCGCACCTTAGGAAAGCAGCTTGGCCTCCGTGAGCTTCGATTTCGGCGGCGGCCGCGCGTCCTTTGATGTCGTCGATGTCGAGGAGGGCGACGAATGCTCTCATCTCAGCCAGGCGAATGGAGATGCCACGACCGATGCCCGAAGCGGCCCCGGTGACCATCGCCACCTTGCCCTCCAACGATAGAAGTTGGGCCGCCCGTTCTTCGATCCTTCTCGATTGCGTCTTCATCGCTATGAATGAGTGGTTAGTGGCCAGTGGTTCGTCGTGTTTCTACTAGCCACTAACCACTTTCTTCCAGCGCCTTTCCCGCCGCTTCCAGCGTGAGGTCAACATCCTGGTCCG
>JADGNP010000510.1 GCA_017883425.1 Candidatus Sulfotelmatobacter sp.
CGCCCAGTCGATGCGCAGGTAGAGGGAGTCGGCGTACGCGCGGATCGCGCTCTCGGTGGCGTCAGACCCGGTGAAATACGACTGGCAGAAAAGCACACCCGCGATCAGCAGCGAAGTATCCATTGTTGAGAGCTCGACCTGCTCGAAGCGGAAGCCCGTCTGCATATCGAGGAAGTGGTAGAAGAATCCGTTGTACCCGGTGACATTGGTCGCCTGCGCACCCTGCGGCGCGTTGTACATGAAGCGAAGGGTGTTGAGCGTGCGCTGGGCAGCATCTGCGCGCGCGACGTATCCGCGCTCGACGCCGACCGGATATGCGGTTAGGGCGAAGCCTACTGCTGCGATGCTCGAGAAGCTTTTGGTTGGCCAGCGATCTGGGGTGAGTCCGTTGTTGGGATCGGTCCGTTCCCAGAACCAGTTGAAGGTGCGGCGCTCGAGGGTGTCGAGGAACGCGGTCTGCCTCGCGGTGAGCGCCGATGGCGGTGTCGGGCCGGAGATGCCGGTGATCGACGTCGCGCTGGTACACGCCGATGCGATGAAGAAAAGAGCAACGGAGGAGCGACGCAGCATCGGCCGGAAGTCAGTCATAGGATTCCCGCAGTGTCATCTGGCATTCTCAAAACAGGATGAGGTTGCTCATCAGCGCAACTCCTTGCAACCCCGGGTCCAGACTCTACAGTGAAAAAAGAAACCGGCGCTGGCTGCATCCTCGCAGCCAGCGCCGGTTCCAAAACGCTTAATGCAACATCAATCCGTCGAGACGCTTACTGCACACCGCCCGTCGGATGGAATCCGTATCGGACGCCAACCTGGAGACGGCGTCCCAGTCCCGCGCAACCCGGCTGCCCATAGTTGGCATTCGAGTTGTTCTGGGGTGGGTTCGGCGGATTGATCGTCGTGTTGTAGCAGCCGAAGTTGTTGCTGTTCAGTGCATTGAACACATCGACAACTACCGCCGCCGTTTGCATCGACTTGAAGTTGATGTTCTTCTGCAGGCGCACGTCGAGATTCTGATAGCCGAAGACATGCCCAATTCCGAGGAATGCACGCGTCGGCGGCTGGAAGATATAGGTGCGCTGCTGCCCAGTCGCAAAACCCTGGCTGGCGTCGGTCGCGTTGACCGCGATGCCCGAGCCGAGATTCACAATCGTGCTGAAGAGAAAATCATACGGAAGCTTGGAGATTCCGTTGACCACGATCGAATGACGTTGATCCCCGGGCGCGACAAGCCGCGGTCTGTCCGCGACCGTTGGATAACGGTTGTCGAATCCCCAGAAAAGATCCTGGCTCTGTCCCTGCTCCGTCGACTTAGACAGAGTATAGGCCAGTCCGCCTCCCCACCTTCTGCCCTCCGTCACTGACCGCTGGTACTGTATCTCGAGCGCATCGAACCAGGTCTTAACGCGGTCATCGGCTACGAAGACTGTGTTGTAAGGAATACCGCCTCCGCCGAACGGACTGCCGCGAACGAAGTTCATGTAATTGGTCCCGCGCAGGCCGTTGTACGACACGGTCAACAGATCGCTGCCGATGCTACGGCGAACGCCGGCCGAGAACTGCATCGTACGCGGCGGCACCATGTCGTTGGCCACCAGGAACACTTCAGGTGTGCCGACCGCGGTGCCAAGTGCTCGAAGCGCGGTAGGATCGAACAACGCATTGTTCCATGGCGCGCAGTTTTTTTGTCCTACAGCACAGGTGTTGCTGAAATCGATCGTGATCACCTGGAACTGGCGTCTGAACTGCTCGTCGAACAGAGTGTTCCAGTAGTTGCGGTCGAAGTAAAGCCCAGCTCCGCCGAACAGCACCGTTTTGTCATCGGGCAGAGCATAAGACGCACCTAGTCGGGGCTGGAACGCCTTCTTATACATCGGCCGATCGCTCTTGCCGGTGGTGAGGTAGCGGTTGATTCCACCCAGCTCCTGAATGACGTTGACGTTTCGCGTCTGGTTGTTGCCAAACGACTGGTCGACAACGAGCGTACCAGCGGTGTAAGCCTGTCTGAGCGAATCAGCAAGGGGTGCCGGCGTCACGTAATCGTTGTTGATCATGTTGGTCTCGGCGTCCCAGCGAAGCCCGAGATTCAGAACGAGGGCTTTCGTAACTGACCAATCATCCTGAACAAATCCGCCGAACTGCACGTTGTGTTTCTTAATCGTTGGATCGCCGAATCCGATCTGCGCCTGGAATGGCGTCGCGTATTGCTCGGGCACCGCGCGGAAGTTGTATACGGGATTGCCTACGAAATTCTTGGTACCCGTGTAGGAAAGGAAATCAACCCCTGCGCCGGCCTTGAGAGCATGGTCACCGCCAAGGAAGCTGACCGCGCCGCGGCTGATGTCGTCGCGGAATGAGAGGCGGTTCTGCTTGAAATCCTGATCGGTGTCCTTGCCACCAATGCGAAGCAATCCAAAGTAGTTTTTGCCTATCGTGCTAAAGTCCTTGGCCGTCGGATTCCAGGTAAAGAACTGAGAATTCACCTGAGCTTCATTGAGCCACGTGTCGGCCGCGTGCTTGAAGTTGACGACGGTGGTGTAGGTGTTGACGTGGAGATTCTCCGCCGCCGAGAAAGCGGTCTGACCCCCGAAACCGCGGAAGTCGTTGTCATTTCTGATCGTGAAGCTTCCGTCAACCGTGTTCCGCTCGGACGCAATCCAGGTAAGCTTGCCGAGTCCTAGATGCTCGCGGAATTGCTGCGCCTGCTGACCTGTGAACGGCCGGAGTTGTGCCACGATAGAAGCAGGAGCGCCGAGCGTGTCGCCGCCGAGCCGTATGTAAGCGGGTTCGTCGCGGAAGTTCAGCTCGTACGTACCGAAGTAGAACAGCTTGTCCTTGATGATCGGGCCACCAATGTTGCCCCCGGCCTGCAGCCGCTCGTAGTTCGGCCGCGCCGAACCCTGTTGCACCGCGATTGCATCACGCGCGACGTACGCCTTCCCGATACCATATGCGAACAGATCGCCTTCTTGCACATTCGTGCCGCTCTTGGTCGTGGCGACGATGATGGCACTCGCCGCTTTCTGATATTCGGCTTTGTAATTCTGCGTGAGCACGCGGAACTGGTCGATCGCGCCCTGAGGCAGAGGATTTCCCTTGCTCGCGTCCTGGCCAACGACGCCCCCGCGCAGCACGTCGTTCTTGTAGGTAGCTCCGTCGACAAAGATGTTGATCGCTTCAGGCGGTTGACCACCAGCGGCGAGGAACTTGTCGGTGTTGTTTACCGCTTGTGCCGACATTCCCGGCGTGAGCTTGGCAAGATCGAGCACGTTACGCTCGAAGTTCGGCAGATTGCTGATTTGCTCGCGGCTGATATTGGTTCCCACTTCAGAGGTGCGTGTTTCAGTGCCAGATCGTGCGGACGTCACCTGAACCGTCGCGAGTGTCGTAGCGATCTCGGAAGTCGAGACGTTGAGATCGAGCGTCTCGCCTATCCTCATCTGCACGGGACGCGTCTGCGGCTGCGTTCCAACTCGCCGCACCGTTAGGACGTAAGTCCCCGGGCGAAGTCCCGCCAGGTAATAGAATCCTGATGCATTCGTCGTGGTGCCGCGCGTCTCATTGGTCGCCGGCATGCGCACAATTACCTGAGCGTCGGATACTGGTGCGCCGCCTGGCCCGGTCACGTAGCCGCGAATGTTGCCGGTCGTCGTCTGCGCGAGAAGACTCCCACTCGCGATGCAGACGAGAGCGATAACCATTGCAAGCGTTCGATAGAAGTGCTGTGGTTTAAACCTGCTGGTATTCATTTACATCTCCTGTTGTTGTTGTGCTACAAGACAATCATTACAGACCCGGGTGTATCAGACTGATACCATCTCTCTGTTGAGGGTTTGTGGTGGAGGACGC
The DNA here is from genome assembly GCA_017883425.1 of Candidatus Sulfotelmatobacter sp. Taxonomy (GTDB): domain Bacteria; phylum Acidobacteriota; class Terriglobia; order Terriglobales; family Acidobacteriaceae; genus Sulfotelmatobacter. Next base: position 3,847 of record JADGNP010000510.1, read on the forward strand.
CCCGCCGGCACACTGCCAGTCGAGCGCCGAATGACGAGCTTGGTCGACACCCGCTCGCGACGCCGCGGGTGATCGTTCTTGTGCGTGATGCCGTTGAGAAGGAGCTCCACCGCCCTCGCGCCGAGCTCGCAGATGGGGACGTGCACTGAGGAGAGGGGCGGATCCATGTAGCGCGCGAGCGGGATGTCGTCGAAGCCGGCGACGGCCATCTCCTCCGGCACCGCAATGCCCGACTCGCGGAGCGCGCTCAACGCACCGATCGCCATCGAGTCGTTGGCCGCGA
>JADGNP010000511.1 GCA_017883425.1 Candidatus Sulfotelmatobacter sp.
CCACCGCCGGATTAATGAGGTAGGCAAAAAAAATGGCGAAAAGGAAGAGAATCAAGGTTCGCCGCGCCGCATAGAGAAAGCCCAGCCCCACGGCGAACAGGAAAGCCGTGAACAGAACGCGCGACGTGCGTGAATCAAGAATCGTCAAGAGTTTATCCCAACCGGGCCGGTCGCGCCCGCGAACGACTTCTTCTCAGGCGCACCCTATGGTATCGCCTGAAATGGAGAGCGATCCAATGCCGAAAGGGGCTGACCTTCAGCGGGCGGTTGTTTTGCTCGCTCCGGCTAATCGCGGACCACTTCGGTATTTTCTCCTACAATGGACATCCGCATGACCTTGAATTGATCGTCAAGCCAGAGTTGCCACGTCCCCGCGTCGTTCTTCAGTTCCAGTTTGAGCAGGTCCTGCTGCCCGCTCTTCAGGCTCACCTTTTCCCGGCCGAGGAACTCCGCGCTGAGCGGCGCCGAAGAATGTTGGTGCGGGTTCAGGGTCCCGAACTGGGCGCGCTGCTTCAGCGGGCACTGCACCAGCCCTTTCTCCTGTTTGCAGGCTGTGCCTAGAAACTTCCAGGCCAGCACTTCGCGGTGGACGAAGAAGTAGTCGTCCAGGATACTCGTCGACGCCGGCAGCAGGTAGGGCTGTTCATGTTCTTTCTCCTGCGGTCCAGTGCTCCACTTCTGATTCAGAAAACTTTCATTCGGAAGCACCAGCGATTCCGCCCTCTCCGGGCTCAGTTCCTTCCACTCGTAACGCCGGATATCCCCAGCGGCAGTAAGCTGCATCTCGGAAGTTTGCACGTCCGTGGTGGGAGCATTCTCCGTCTTGAACTCGGACTGGATGACGCTGCCGTTGGCGGTCTGATAGATCGAAAACGTCTCGGTTCCTACGCGATGGCCATTCTGGAAGACGCCAAAGGACCCGGAGTCGACGTTCTTCCCCTCGTGTTCCTTCTCCTTCTCTTTTGGCATGGGAGCGGCCGATGCCGCAATGCACCAAACCAGTGCCATCATGAAAGCGAGCAGCCGATAAGACAACTTCACTGTGATTCTCCTGTTCCGAAACTTGACAGATCAATCCGGGACTAACCCGACCCCGCGTCTTCCGGAGTTCCTCTCAGTTGCAATGCGCCTTCGATCTCGACGCAAATGGAAGCCAACTGCTTGCCCGTGGTTTCTACCGCCACGCTCGCCTGGCGATAAAAGGGAAGGCGTTCCGCGTACAGTTGGGCGAACTGCTCGGGATCTCCTCGCAGCGGCCGTTCCACGCCATCCGTCAGGCTCCGTTGCCAGAGTTCGGAGGCGGACGCTTCCAGGAAAACCGATGGCCACTGCCGTAGCAATTCGCGGTTCCTTTCCTGTACGAAAGCCCCGCCGCCGAGCGCGACCACGCGGTTGCGTTGCAGCGACTCGGTCAGCAGATCGCGAAGCGCGCTGGTTTCGGCGAGCCGAAACCCGGGCTCCCCTCTGTCCCGAAAAATGTCGGGAATGGTCTGCTGCTCGCGGGACTCGATTCGGGCATCCAGATCCACAAAATCCCAGTCCAGCCGCCGGGCAAGTTCCTGCCCCACGCTGCTCTTGCCGGAAGCCATGAATCCCACAAGAAACACCGCGCGCACTTCCATGGCGCTCCATGGAACGCAGCCGTCAGCCATCAGCCGTCAGCGGTCAGGAATCTCTTTCTGAAGGCTGATGGCTGACGGCTGATAACTGGTTCAGCGTTGCTTGAGGCGGATTTTACCACTGAAAGAGCGCAGCACGACTTCCGATGCTGCCTTGCCGACCGTGCCAAAGAAGGAACGTCCCGCTTCCACGGGAAAGCGTAATTGCATGGCTTGGAGAGGAAAGTCGTGTTGCACGCGGCCCAGCACCGAGTGCGCTTTGAAATCGGCCGAGACATCCGCGGGCACCAGCGCCTCGATATCACCAGTGTGGGTGGTGAACTTATAGTCGCCGCCGGAGCCGAAATCACCGTCGTAGAAAATCTTTCCGCTGCCAGAAGTCGCCTGCACTAGCGGTCCCGTCACCGACTTCAGATTCAAGTCGCCGCTGATGGAAGCGATCTCCACGTGGCCGTTGCGAACATCGGTGAGCGTGATCGGTCCACGCATCGTCTGGACGTGCACATGACCATTCGCGACGTTGCGAATATTCACCATCGCATCCGGGCCTTCCAGGGTGAGGTCTCCCTGCAAGTGCTCCGCCGACAGCGGGCCGGTCGAAGAACGGAGAGTGAGCGTAGCGTCGGGCGGAATCAACAGTTCGAAGTCGACCTGGCCAGTTTCCTGGCTCGACCCTGGCAAAAGGTGTGACGCGATTTCAATCCGATTGCCATTTTGCCGCTGTTCGACCTCCACTTTGTCCGAAACGAGCGTGGCCGTCACTACTACCTGGTTGCTGCTGCCGGGCCTTACCGAGATCGCCCCGTACTGCGTATCCACGGAAACATTGGCGTTGGGACCCACCGTGAAACGGTATTCCTTCTTGGTCTCGGCGAAGGCCGCCGACGCCAGACAGGTTGCCAAAACCAGGGTTACGACCGTGGTTTTCCGAAAATCCGCTTGCTGATTTGCTTGCCCTAGACTCGCCATAAATACTCCGCCCCTGCGGCCGGGAACGCCGGTCCGCCCTTCCACTATTGAATACGATCCAACGCGAGCTGGTAAAGAAGTGCTTTCTGTTGATACGCATCCATCAGATGCTGCCGGGCGTCCGCATCTCCCGGATTCCGATCCACGTATGCCTGCGTTTCCCGGATGTCGGCATTTACCGCTTGCAGTTGACTTTCATACGTGGCCCGCATCGAAGGGGCACGGGTGGAAACTACACTCAGAAACTGTTGATCTTCCGCGCTCGGCTCCGGTTCTACCGCAGTTCCTATCATGTCAGTTGACTTCGCGGACTTCTGTGCCAGTTGTTGAGGAGCCGGAGTAGGCACGGAGGCCGAGGTAACCGCAGGGGTCTCCGGAACTGAGGTCGTTACTGGAGCCGGGGACGTCACTGGAGCTGACGGAGCTTGCTGCTTCGCTACTTGCGGGGCTGGCTTATGGCTTACCACGTAAGAGCCTGCCGCCAGCAGCGCAACCGCGACGGGCGCCAGCCACCACGCGCTCCATCGCCGTCGTGGAGAAGTTGGGACAAGGATGGGCCGAGTGGGTGCGGACTCCGGTTCGCGGATCAGCCCTTCGGCGCGTAATTCAGCCGCAATTCGCACCCACACCCTCGGTGCTGGCTCTTCGGTTGCTGCCAGTTGCCGGGCTTCGCTCGCGATCAGCTTCAAGTCCGAAACCAGATCCGAGCAAGCTGGACAGGATTTCAAATGATTGACAAAGTCAGGCTGAAACGCACCGTCCGGAGCGCCGTCGAGGAACTCCGGCAGAACTCGCTCTACATCTGAACACGTCATAGCCAACTCTCTCCCCAATACCGCAACTTTCGCTAACCAGTCTTGGCCTTTTCGGCTCTCATGAACTTCAGATAATCCCGCAGCTTCAATCGTGCCTTGTGGAGCTGCGACTTGCTATTGCCAATCGAGCATCCCACCATTTGGGCAATTTCGTTATGCTCGAACCCTTCAATATCGTGCAACACAAAAACCGTTCTGTAGCCCGGCGGCAGCCGGTCAATCGCCCGCTGCAATTGCAGGCGATCGATCGAGCCCGTCAGCCTCACGTCCTTGGTACCGAATTCTTTTCTGGGAGCTTCGTCGTCGGCTTCCAGAGTCTCTTCGAGCGACACCACCGGCAGGCCCTTCTTGCGCAGTTGCATCAGGACCACGTTGACCGTCATGCGGTGCAGCCAGGTGGAGAAGGCAGATTCGCCGCGAAAGGTGCTGATCTTGCGAAATAGCTGAAGAAATGCTTCCTGGGCCAGATCTTCGGCCTGCACGGGATTGGAGACCATGCGCAAACATAGCGAGTACACGCGGCGTTTGTGCAGGTGATACAAGACTTCGAATGCTGCTTCGTGGCCCTGCTTCGCCTGCTCTATAGCTTCTGCTTCGGTGATGCCTTGCTTTGGGTCGGTCAAATCGCCTTTTCCGGCCGCTACTGCTTCAGATGCGGCTTTGAACTCTTTTCGTTGTACAAATTTGCCGAGGGAATCGCGGAAGCGCTCTCGCCCGTT
>JADGNP010000512.1 GCA_017883425.1 Candidatus Sulfotelmatobacter sp.
AGCTTTGCCTGAGTTGTCACCTGCGTACCCCAGAGAGTGTTCCCTCGAGCTATATGCCGACCATCGCGCTCACGGTCAACAACAGCATGGGACATCCCTACGAGCGTCATCCCGTGAGCGGAAGCCGTGATCCGCTCACCGGTGGCGAGATGTCGTGCATGAGTTGCCATCTGGCCCACGGGGGAACGCAGCCGCACCTTCTGAAGGTCGGGGCTGAGATTCCGGAAGATGCGATGAACCAAAACACTGAAACGAAGGATATGTGCCGCAAATGCCATCTACTGATGTGGGGACTCGAGGGCTCTTCACTCAAGGCGAAAAACAAAAAGAAAAAAGACCACTAAAGCCGCTGCTTCGATGGGATGTCACTCGACCCCTCACTGTTCGTTTGGGGAGGGCCTGCGTCGACCGGAAATTGAATCATCCAGTTTCGTCGCCGAGCCACATTCTCCAGCTTCTTTGTATGCCCCTAACCTACGCTTCCGCGTGTGTCGACTTATGACTGGACAACAAATGGTCCAGATAGCGTGATTTCATTTGCTGGCTCGCGATGACTTGTTTCAGCGGTGGCAGCTTCAGAATGACACCGAGAATAGCGGCCATCGCGCGATGGCTGGCGAGGGCCTGATTATCGAAGATGAGGTCCTGGAGTTTGCCGTGCTCAATCGCCATTACAACCGTGCGATGAGCGGTATTGACGGGCGTGATGACACGCTGACCTCGTGGCTTCAGCCCGATGGCGTGCTTGTCGCAGACCCGGGCGCACACGCCGCAACCGAGGCAAATCTCTTCGTTGACCTTAGCTTTCTTGCGTTTGTGGTGACGCGGATTTCCCGCAGAAACTATACCCATCGCCTCTACCGGGCAGACGTCGGCACATTTCATGCAGCCGGAACATTTGTCGTCGGCGATTTCTGGCAGGAAGTTGGTGGTATTGATGGGATTGAGAAAGGCGAACCGTTTGGCTGCCAGCATGGCTTCACAACAGCATCCACAGCAGTTGCAGATGAAGGACACACGTTCGCGCACGTTCTCACCGAACTGCACCAGGTTGCGGCCGCGGGCTTGAGCCAGCAGATCGTGACATTCTGCCTTCTCCACGCGGCGAGCGATGCCGTGTTTAATCAGCGAGCTCGCGGTGCTGTTGAAGGTCATACAGATGTCCATCGGCGCCTCGCAATTGCGACCTAGATGGGATGCCTTGTGGCGGCAATAGCACGTACCGATGCCGATATGCGAGGCAGTCTCGACGACTTGCGAGGCTCGTTCGTAGTCGAGCACGTGTAGCGTGTTTTCCGCGCTCAATACGCGCTCGTTTACGAAGACGCGTCCTATTTGTGTATCACCCGTCGCGAAGAGGGCTTTGATGAAGTCTTCCTCGACATTGAGGTACTCGTAGAAAAGTTCGGCGAGGAGTTTCTGGTCGTAGTGGTCGCCGATGCGCATCATGGAAAACTCAAAGAACCCGGCCATCGGCGGCGGCATTACGAACATCTGACCACGGCGCGATTCGATGTCGAGCATCATGCCGCGCGAGGCCAGAGCTTCGAGAATATTGCGGGCCTCCGTCTCGGGCTTCTTCCATAGGCGCCCTGCAGTTTCAGCCGTGAAGGGCTTGATGGGAAGCAGCGCAACGAGTTCGGCCTCCGCAGGGGTGAACAGGACCTCAAGGATTTGAAATAAAAGATCGGTCGGCGGGGCCCCTTGCGGGAAGCGGTTGATCCGCTCCGACAGTTTGCGATAGCTCTCCCTGGCGGTGTAGTGCGACATGGAGACAGTTTAGGACGAATGGGCCAGGGCGCAAGTGCCGGCATCACAGGTTCGTTCTTTATAGAAGCAAGAGCAACATCTCCAGACCGGTTGAACCGCTCGGTCTAGGTAATGCTCACTTCCGTGTAGGTCCCGTACACCTGCCGCAGGGCTTCGCAGATCTCGCCCACGGTGGCGTAGGCGCGGACGGCGTCTACGATATACGGCATCGTGTTGGTGGGCGAGACATTGCCATTGGCTCCCGCGCTCGGCTCCTGCGCCGCAGCCTTCTTGAGCGCCTCAAGCGCCCGGTAAACTCCGTCATTCGAGCGGCGGGCGCGCAGCGTTTTCCGCTTTGCCGTCGGCTGGCGCGCGATGCTCTCGTCAATGTAGAGAATGTGCGGTGACTCTTCCTCGATGACGAATTCGTTGGCGCCGACGATGACTTTCTCGCGGGCCTCGACCGCGCGCTGGTACTGGTAGGACGCCTCGGCAATCTCTTTCTGCGGATAGCCGCGCTCGATGGCCTTCACCATTCCGCCCATGGCGTCGAGTTTGCCGAAATAATCCAAGGCGCCGTGTTCCATTTGCAGCGTTAAGTTCTCTAAGAAATACGACCCGCCCAGGGGATCCACCGTTTGCGCGACTCCGGATTCGTAGGCGATGATCTGCTGCGTGCGCAGCGCGATGCGCGCCGCTTCTTCGGTGGGCAGCGCCAAAGCCTCGTCGTAGGAATCGGTGTGCAGCGATTGGGTTCCGCCCAGAACGGCCGCCAGGGCCTGTACGGCCACGCGCGCAATGTTGTTCATGGGCTGCTGCGCGGGCAGAGATACGCCCGCTGTCTGCGTGTGGAAGCGCAAGAGCCAGGTGCGCTGGTTCTTCGCGCCGAAACGGTCTTTCATCACGCGATACCAGATCTTGCGCGCCGCCCGGTATTTGGCGATCTCCTCGAAGAAGTCGTTGTGCGCGTTGAAGAAAAAGCTCAGCCGCGGACCGAACTCATCCACATCGAGCCCGCGCCGCCGCGCCCACTCCACGTACTCGACGCCGTCGTACAACGTGAACGCCAGTTCCTGAAGTGCGGTCGAGCCCGCCTCGCGAATGTGATATCCGCTGATGGAAATCGTGTTGAAGCGCGGAGTGAATATCGAGCCGAACTCGAAGGTGTCGATGACCAGCCGCATCGACGGCGCCGGCGGATAAATGTATTCCTTCTGCGCGATGTATTCCTTAAGAATGTCGTTCTGAATCGTGCCGGAGATTTTCTGCCAGTCGGCGCCCTGTTTTTCCGCAACGACCAGATACATCGCCCAAAGCACCGACGCGGGCGAGTTGATGGTCATCGAGACAGTTGTCTTTTCCAGATCGATGCCGCCGAAAAGAATCTCCATGTCTTCGAGCGAATCGATGGCGACGCCGCACTTGCCGACTTCGCCTTCGCTCGCCGGGTGGTCGGAGTCGTAGCCCATGAGCGTGGGCAGATCGAAAGCGACGGAAAGACCGCTGCCGCCGTGTTCGAGCAAATATTTGTAGCGCTGGTTGGTTTCCTCGGGTGAGGCGAAGCCCGAGAACTGCCGCATGGTGTAAAGCTTGCCGCGATATCCAGTGGCGTGAATGCCGCGCGTGTAGGGCGCTTGGCCGGGATAGCCGAGATACTGCTCTTCGCTCCAGTCCTCAGGGAGATCGGCTTGGGTATAGAGACGGCGAATCGGCACGCCGGAAATCGTGGTGAAGCGGGCGTGGCCGTGCTCGTCAAGATTCACGCCGGTAGGGGCGCCGATGGGCCGCTCGGGAGATTTCTCGATCGTAGGCGAGAGTGTTTTCTCTGCCCAGTTCTTCTCGGCTGCATCGGGATGGCGGTTCTCAAAAACGTCGGCGATTGGACTCTCGGCAATTTGCGGCTTGGACGGCTTCTTTTCCATGCGAACCCCAGTGTCTAACTTGATGATAGGGAAGTGAGCGCGTGGGGGCAAGGCGGTAACGCGCGGTCATAACGACCGGTCGGTTGGACGGCAAGAATCTTGACCACAGAGGGCGCCGAGGAAGAACGCCGCTGAGAGGGTCACTGGCGGTGGTCGGCGGAGCTTTCGCGACTCTGTTCCCATGCCTTGGCGTATTTCCAGGAAACGTAAACGGCGTGGTAGAGGTGCAGCAGCAGGCCTTCGCGGCCGTCGAGAAAGCCGAGGCGGAAAAAGTAGTTGTAGATAAACGTCGCCAGCGGGCGCAGGACGATGTTGATCGCGCTGAATCGGACCTTGCCCTTCGCCACAACCATCTCCGCGCCCAGCGACGAGTAGCGGTTCATGTGCTCGATGTAGTCGGAAAGCGTGGGGTAGGAATGGTGGATGAGCGTTCCGGATTGGATTCGTCTGG
>JADGNP010000513.1 GCA_017883425.1 Candidatus Sulfotelmatobacter sp.
GGCACGTACGCGGGCGTGTGCCTGTGGGAGGGATATTCCGCCGGCCATCCGCACAAGTTCGCGGTACATGACGGCACGTTGCGGGCGGAAGTTGCGACTTCGTTACTCAAGGGATATTCGCAGGAATGGCCGCCGATGCCGATCGTCCCGGAGGACTTAAAGAAGAATTCGGAGTATCTGAAGTAGCAAAAAGTAGCGCCGCCGTCCCGGCGGCTGGGAGCCTGCCCTGAGCGGAGCCGAAGGGGCGGGCGTCCTCGGTGTCGAGAATAGAGCGACGGATAACCTCAGTTGTGCCACTCCGCGCCGAGGGGCGTCTCGCCCTCGGGCGCGGCGGGCGAGGACGCCCGCCAGACAGCCGCCGGGACGGCGGCGCTACGAGAATCTCACCTTCAAATCCGGCCCCTTCTCCAGGTGGATGCTTTCCACGAAGCGCACCTTGCCGGTGCGCAGCGTCATGACGACGGAAGACGTGCGCGTCCCTTCGCCGAAGAAGCGTACTCCCTTCATCAGCGCGCCCTCGGTGACGCCGGTTGCGGCGAAGATCAATTGCTTGCCGGGAGCGAGATCTTCCGCCTCGTAGATGCGGTTCTTGTCTTTGATGCCCATGTGCGCCAGGCGCTCTTCCTGGTCGGGCTTCACGACCAAGCGCCCCAGCATGTATCCGTTGAGGCAGCGGATGGCGGCGGCAGTGATCACGCCTTCTGGCGCGCCGCCGGAGCCCATGACCGCATGTACGCCGGTGCCAATAACGGCCGCGGCGATTCCGGCGGAAAGATCGCCATCGCCGATCAGGCGAATCCGGGCGCCGGCCGCGCGAATTTCCGCAATCAGCTTTTCGTGACGCGGGCGGTCGAGTACGATCACGACCAGGTCTTCCACGTCGCGATCCAGCCGCTTTGCGATATTCTTCAGATTGTCGGCGACGGGCGCATCGAGCTCGACCGCATCCCTGCACGATGGGCCGACGACAATTTTTTCCATGTAGCAGTCCGGGGCGTTGAGCAAGCCTCCGCGCTCCGACGCCGCGAGCACGGTAATCGACCCGGGCGCGCCGGTGGCACACAGGTTCGTGCCTTCGAGGGGATCGACCGCGATGTCGACCTCAGGAACTTCCGTGCCGTCGGGAAACTCGGCACCGACTTTCTCGCCGATGTAAAGCATGGGCGCCTCGTCGCGCTCGCCCTCGCCGATCACGATGGTGCCACGCATGGGGATCGTGTCCATGGTTCTCCGCATGGCCTCGGTGGCCACCTGGTCGCTGAGCTTGCGTTCGCCTTGTCCCATGGTGCGGGCCGAAGCGATCGCGGCCACTTCCACCACGCGCAGGAATCGCGACGCCAGGTCGCTCTCAATGTTCTCCCCGAAAATGCGGGCCTTGCCTTCTGGACGAGTCTGCGTACCCATTGGATGTCTCCCCGGCGCGTGGTGAAGCGGCGGATACCCGCCGGCTTGGAACTATATCGCAATCGCAGCCCGGATTGAAAGATGCGTTGGACCGGAAGTGGTTTAGGTCCTGGCAGGGAGAAGAACTGGACCGCCAGGGTAACTGAAACGAATTCATGCCCTCCTGCACTATGAGTCAGCAAGATTTTGGAGGTTTCTATGTCGGCTGTTGCTGATCGCGTGCTATCGGTGACAAGGCCCGCCGCGACGTCCTCGGGGTTTATCCCACTGCTGGGCAGTCTCTGGGTTCTCACCAACGTGGCCCTGGGAGGGCTGGGCATCTATATCAACTGGCCGGTCAGGTGTGCGTTTGCGGCCGGCTTGATCAACGGCACTCTGCTGGCGGGGATTGCAGTGGCTACCGCGAGCGAGCGATTCCAGGCGGGCACCACCGGACTGCTGGGCGGATTCAGCCTGAGTGCTCTGCGCAGCGACGGCAGCATGGTGTGGAAAGCCACGCAAGGCCTCCACACATTTGTGGACCATGCGTTTCGTGCAATGGGCATCGAGATCAACGAGAAACTGCATCATGCCATCGAGCAGGAAGCTCTCTACATGATCTGGACGATTGTTTTCGTCGTGCTGGCCTCGCTGGTCGTGGAGTGGGTGACATCGTCCCGTGCGAAAGGCTGACCGCGCAACGTTGGACTAAGACCTTATCTGGCCGATTGGAATATTTGATCCTCGGGCCGGGTTGCGCCATGGTATTCTCGCAGACCTGCTGCGAAATGAACGCCATGCCTGACGCGCGCCCGCTGACTTTTCTCTGCATCACCACGTATGAGAAGGGGCAGGAGTTCATGCGTGAGTGCAAGCGCCAGGGCTGCCGCGTGATCCTGCTGACGGCGGAAAAATTGCGCGATGCCGATTGGCCGCGCGATAGCCTCGACGATACCTTCTATCTCCCGGCGGAGATTGCCCTTGCTGACGTCGTGCAGGCGGTGACGCATCTGGCGCGCACCCACAAACTGGACCGCATCGTCGCGCTCGACGAATACGACATGGAAACCGCGGCCAGCCTGCGCGAACATCTCCGCATCCCGGGGATGGGCCTGACCACCATGCGCTATTTCCGCGACAAGCTGGCCATGCGCATGCGAGCCCTCGATCGTAACGTCCGCGTGCCGGACTTTGTCCCCGTCGTCAACCACGAAGACATCCGCTACTACCTCGAACACGTGCCCGGTCCGTGGGTGCTCAAGCCGCGGCAAGAGGCGTCCGCCATCGGGATCAAGAAGATCCACGCCGCCGCAGAATTGTGGCCCGTACTTGAACAACTGGGCGACAAGCAGTCTTCGTTTCTGCTGGAGAAGTTTCTCCCCGGCGACGTTTATCATGTGGACTCTGTGGTATCAGAGAGCGAAGTCGTCTTTGCCAACGTCAGCAAGTACGGCAAGCCTCCGATGAACGTGGCCCAGGGCGGCGGAATCTTCACCACGTTTACGGTGCCCCGGGGGAGCGGGGACGATTCCGGGCTGCGGGCGATCAACCGCGACCTGATCGCAGCGCTGGGACTGGTGCGCGGAGTCGCGCATGCCGAGTTCATCCAGGCGCACGCCGACGGGCACTTTTATTTTCTCGAATGTGCGGCGCGCGTCGGCGGAGCCTACATCAACGAGATGGTCGAGGCCGCGACCGGAATCAATCTCTGGCGGGAGTGGGCTCGCGTCGAAGTCGCCGGCGGGGATGGCAGCTACACGCTGCCTCCGGTGCGGGAAGAATATGCAGGAGTGATCCTTTCGCTCGCGCGGCAGGAGGCTCCAGACACCTCGCACTACAACGATCCGGAAGTGCACCTTCGCATCAAGAGGCATCACCACGCCGGCCTTGTACTGCGATCGGCAGACCCGCAGCGGATTCCGACGCTGCTCGAGGGCTACACCCGGCGCTTCGCGGAAGAATTTCTGGCGGTGGAGCCTCCGCGCAACAAGCCGACTGCCTAGTCGGCGCACAGCCTTTGACCGCAAAGATCGCGAAGAAACGACGCGAAGGGCGCGGAGAAAAGCAGGCAACAATCTTCCTTTGCGTTCTCCGCGGGTCTTCTCAGCGTTCTTGGCGGTCAAAGGCTTTTCCGCGCACAGTTCCTCGATGTAACGATCCCGGCGCGCAGTAAGTCTCGCGGCGGGTGTTCGGCGCGCGGTCAAGGGCGCTGTCTGCTAACATCTGCCCATGAGCACAACCACCAGCGAAAATCCAGCGCCGGCGGAGCGCCCTGCACCAGAGCGACCTGAACGCAAAGAGCCGACCTACCTCTTCACCGAGAAATACGTAGCCGACAAGAGTGAGACGGCGCGCCGCTTCATCGAAAGCCGGGCCCGCCTGAATGCCAACGTCGACAAGGCCAATAATTTCCTGGTGAAGCGCTTCTACAACATGGACCACAACACGTATATGGAAGGCACGCTGCCGGCGAGGACGAAAGAGTTGATGGGACTGGTGGCCTCGGCGTGCCTGCGCTGCGACGATTGCATCTTCTATCACGCGATCCAGGCCTACCGCCTGGGCGTGACTCGCCCCGAGCAGGAAGAATCGCTCAACGTGGCGCTGGTTGTAGGAGGAAGCATCGTGATCCCGCATTTGCGGCGGGCGTATGAGTTGCTGGAGGAGATGTACGGGTGAATGTGTGGGGACAGCCGCCCTCGGCTGTCCGCCGGGCGCAGCCCGGCGAGGGCTGAAT
>JADGNP010000514.1 GCA_017883425.1 Candidatus Sulfotelmatobacter sp.
AATTCGAGTCTTGCTCGCTCTCGTGATCCTCACCTGCGCTGCGGTTGGGCAGCAGAAGGCGCCGGCGAAGCGGCCTGCGGCGCCGGCGAAAACTACTGCGCCCGCGGCGTCGCAGAAGCCAGCCGCGCCAACCGCATCGGCAACCCGGCAGTGCCCGATCCCGCGCAACGAGAACCAGCAGGTATACCGCATGTTCATGAAGGACGGTTCTTACCAGCCGATTTCGAAATGCGAGCTTCTGGACGGCGGACAGCGCGTGCACTACATGAGCGCCGAGCGTAACGAGTGGGAGGACATACCGATCTCACTAGTGGATTGGGCTGCGACGGAGAAGTTCGCCAAGGAAGGCCCCGCGAACAAACCAGTGGAAGCTTCCGCCGATGCGGCGGCGGTGGACGCAGAAGAGGAAGCGGATCGACGGGCCGAAGAGTCGAAGTCGCCGGAGATCAAGCCCGGTTTGCGATTGCCCTCTCAAGGCGGCGTTTACGTCATGGACTACTGGCGCGACGAGCCGCAACTGATCGAACTCATGCAGAACGGCAGCGACATCAACAAGAATACCGGGCGGAATATCCTGCGCGCGGCGATCAACCCGATCGCCAAGGCCAGGCAGACGATCGAGCTCAAAGGCCCGCGCGCGCGCGTCCAGGCCCACGTTCCCCAGCCGGCGATCTACGTCAACATCGACATGGACCAGGACCCAAAGACCGGTCCGGCAGCCAAGGACGTGTCGCAACACTTCCGCATCGTGAAGGTCGAGCAGAAGAAGGACAGCCGCGTGGTGGGAGCGATTGAAATCGCCATTTACGGCAAGGTTTCGCAAAAAGCGAACTATGTCGAAACGCGTTCCACCCCTGTTACCGCCGACTGGGTGAAGGTCACGCCCGCGCAGCCGCTGGAGCCCGGCGAATACGCGCTGGTGGAGATGTTGGGGAAGGACGTGAACCTCTACGTGTGGGATTTCGGTGTGAACCCGACCGCACCGCGGAACGACAAAGCATGGCGTCCGGTGCCGGCGGCCGATACGACTACGGGTACGAAAGAGGCGCCGGTGTTGAACAAAAGGCCCAAAGAGTAGGTCGTAGATCGTAGGTGGTAAGTCGGAGACCGACCTACCGCCTACCACCTACCGCCTACCACCTACGACCTACCTTCCAGCAGCAAGTCGCTATACGAGCTCTCGATCAAGTCTTCCTCGCGAATCCCAAACAACTGCATGTACTCGCGGCACTGGGCCAGGAGCGGATTGCGGTCATCTTCCGGTTTGCCGCAGGCTTCGATTTCGACGAAACTGCCCAACCCTTGCACCTGGTCGATGTGGAACTTCACGTTCTCGATGTAGTAGATCTCGCGCTGCTTATCGACGGCGACCAGCACGCCGAGCGATCGCTCCAGCACGGCGCGGAGTTCGTCACCATTGGTAACCGGCGCCAGCGCCACATCCGAGGTCTTGGGTCCGGATTGGTCGGGACGGCGATAGGCGATCAGGTTGTTCTCGATGTTGCCCTGGCGCAGCTTGAGGCGGCCTTGGGGCACGCGAAAATAGGTGTCCACCTGGTGGTCCATTCCCGCGAAGCGGGCGTTTCGGCTGCGCAGCGCCGTGCGCACGACTTCGGGATTCGGGCAGCGGGCTTTGATTTCGACGTTGATTAAATTCATGCGCAATCAGTAATCGGTGATCGGTAATGGGGAGGCATCATCATACGTTGCCGCCGGGAGAGCGCATTATGTTCATCGGCAAAGCGTGGATTGCTGAATGCTGACCACCGATTACCGATTACTGATTACCGATTACGTCTTTCCCGGCCACCGATCACCGGCGGCCTACATGCTATAATTTGCACTGCTTTAGAGTTCAGGAGGCTTTGCATCGATAAGAAGTTTATCCGCACCAATGATCGTATTCGCGCCCGCGAAGTGCGCGTGATTGACGACGAAGGCAACCAGGTCGGAATCATGGCGCCGTACGAAGCGCTCAAGATGGCCCGCGAAAAGGCCCTTGACCTGGTCGAAATCTCACCTACCGCGCAACCCCCGGTCGTCCGCATCATGGACTTCGGCAAGTTCCTTTACCAGAAGGAAAAGCAGGAGCGCGAGGCGAAGAAGCACCAGCACGTCATTACGGTCAAGGAAGTCAAGTTCCGCATCAACGTGGATGAACACGACTACCAGACCAAGAAAAACCACGCCATTCGTTTCCTGGAAGGCGGCGACAAGGTGAAAGCCACCATCTTCTTCCGCGGACGCGAAATGACGCGGCAGATGCTGGGACGCGAGATCCTGGACCGCCTGATCAAAGACCTGGGCGACAAGGCGATCGTCGAGTTCCGCCCGCGGCAGGAAGGCAACACGCTGCACCTGATCCTGGCGCCCTCGAAGGCCCAGCCGCCGCAGAAGCCCCAGCCGCCGCAGAAGCCCAAGCCGCCGCGCCCGCCCCAGCAGGCCCAGCCGCAACCAGGCCAACCGACTCAGGGATCGGGAACCGCGCCGGAGCCACCGAATCCGCCTGCCGGAACGCAGTAACCGCAGCCCGAGGGTTCCGCGATGTCAGCAGCTTGCGGTACAATAAGAAATTCGCGCGTAGCTGCGCGATTCTCTAGAGGACGTATGCCGAAACTGAAGACCCATAGCGGCGCCGCCAAACGATTCCGCAAGACCGGGACCGGCAAAGTGGTACGCGGTCACGCGTTTGCGCGCCACATCATGACCACCAAAACGACGAAGAAAAAGCGTCACATGGACAAAGACGTCGTTATGGACAAATCGGACACCGCGAAAATCAAGCGGATGATCCCTTACTAGACAGTTTCGGTTTCAAGTTTCAGTTTCAGCGGATTTCGCGTGAAACTCGAAACGGAAACTCGAAACTTGGGCGTGTGAAGAGGTCGAGCTACCGCTCCTTACCTCCAGCCGCCTGTAGCGCCGCCATCTTGGCGGCAGTTCCGCCGGCATCTTGCCGGCAATTAAAAAAGGAGACGAGCAATGCCTCGCGTAAAACGTGGAACCAAGCGCCGCGCCAAGCGGAAAAAGATTCTTGAGAAGGCCTCCGGTTATTTCCTAACCAAATCAAAACTCTATCGCTCCGCGAAAGAGTCGGTGGAGCGCGCGCTCAAGTTCGCCTACACCGGGCGCAAGCAGAAGAAGCGCCAGTACCGTTCGCTGTGGATCGTGCGCATCAACGCCGCCGCCAACGCCAACGGCATCAGCTACAGCCGCTTCATCAGCGGGCTGAAGAAGGCCGGCGTCGAACTGGACCGCAAGATCCTGGCCGACATCGCGGTCAAGGACCCCGGCGGGTTTACCCAGCTGGCCGAGCAGGCGAAAGCCGCGCACGCCGCTTAGAGTCAGCAGCCGTTAAAACACGAGCCGCGGATTTCCGCGGAGCTACGCGGATTACAATGCAAAAGAATCCGCGCTGGTCCGCGTGGATTCGCGGTTTTGATTTTCGGCCGGCGGCAGCTTTGGGTTGGATCGAATTCCAACCGACAAATGTCCCAGCCTGAACGTAGCGAAGGCGGCATGATTTGTTAGCCCAGCGCGTAAGCGCTGGGGAACGTTCCAATTTGATTCACCGAGTCCCGTAGGGACGGCACGAAACGGGCCTGGGAATCAGAACCCAGCCCGGCACGTAAGTGCCGGGTAAGCTGTGCATTTGAGTGTTGAGTCCCGCAGGGACGGCACGATGAGTTACACGGTTTCAAAACTCGATGATTACTCGCCGGAAGCGCTCGACCGCGCTGCCGCTAACCGTCATAAGCGGTTCCGGCCCGGCGGTGCGATGCGATACGGGGTCACGAAGCTCCAGCCTGAGCGCAGCGAAGGCGATACGATTTGTTAGCCCACGGCGTAAGCCGTGGGTACGGTTTCATTTTTGATTTCCGAGTCCCGTAGGGACGACAGAATGGCATATACGATTTCAAAGCTCGCGAATTACGCGCAGGAGACGCTTGACGCCGAATTCCGCGTCCTGTTCGGTCTGCTTGACAGCGATACTCAGCGGGTTCAGTTAAATTCCGGAGAGCTGCAATCCGTTCGCGAGACTTGGATAGGTCGCAAATCTGGCGTTATTACTCAAGTGGGCGACCTTTGGTTGAAGGCTGCTCCGAAAGAACAGAAG
>JADGNP010000094.1 GCA_017883425.1 Candidatus Sulfotelmatobacter sp.
GGGATGTATCGCGACGGATTTTTCTGTCCTTTGGCGAAGATGGTGATGGGGGAGACGGCCGAGGTGCTGGTCGAGCAGTACAAGATTACGCGCGAGGAGCAGGATGAGTATGCGTTGCTGTCGCAGACGCGGGCGGCGCGGGCGATTGCGGCGGGGCGGTTTGATGCGGAGATTGTTCCGGTGACGATCGAAGGCAAAAAGGGCGCGACGACGTTTGCACGCGATGAGCATCCGTTTCCGGATGCAAGCATTGAAAAATTGGGGAAGCTGGTTCCGGTGTTTTCGAAGTCTAAAGAATCGCCGGGGACGATTACGGCAGGGAATTCTTCGGGGATCACCGACGGAGCGGCGGCAGTAGTTGTGGCCAATGAACACTTCGTGAAGCAGAACAATTTGAAACCGCTGGCGCGGATTGTGGCGGTGGCTTCGGCGGGAGTGGATCCGCGGACGATGGGGATTGGGCCCGTTCCGGCGCTGCGCAAACTGGAGGAGAAACATAATCTCAGGCTGCACGAGTTCGGGCTGATTGAGTTGAACGAGGCGTTTGCGGCGCAGGTGCTGGCGTGCGACCGGACGTTGAATCTGAATCGCGAGCGGCTCAATGTGAATGGAGGGGCGATTGCGATCGGGCATCCCATTGGGTGTACGGGAGCGCGCATCACGGTGACGTTGCTGCACGAGATGCTGAAACGCAATACGAAGCGCGGCGTGGCCACGCTTTGCGTTAGCGGCGGGATGGGGATGGCTCTTGCGCTGGAGAATGTGGTGTGAACTGCTGACGAAAAAGCATTTAACCGCAGAGTGCGCTGAGGGTTCGCGGAGATCGCAAAGAAGATCGCCGAGATGAGGGACGAGCCGCAATTTCGTTTGGCGGTGGAGTCGGACGCCGGTGCACCTCTGGAACCTCAAACTGGCGAGGAACGAGGGCGGCACGTGCCACAAGAGGGAACGGCTGCGTTGCGCTGGGAAAATTGGGCCACTATACTCAGCTCAGCGGTCTGCTGGCAAGCCCACGTCTCGCAAAAACCGCGAGACATGGGGCACCCAGGTTTTCGGAGCGACGATGGTTTTATCCGCAGTGATCGTGGATGATGAGCAACTGGCCCGCGACGAGCTCGCATACCTGCTGAAGAATGCCGACGATGTGAATGTCGTGGCGCAGGGGAAGAACGGGTTGGAAGCCGTCAACCTGATCAAGGAACACAGTCCGGATCTGGTGTTTCTCGACGTGCAGATGCCGGGGCTCGACGGGTTCGGAGTCATCAAGAAGCTGCTCGACAAGAAAATTCCCCTGCCCAAGATCGTGTTCGCCACCGCATTTGACCAGTATGCGGTGAAGGCGTTCGAGGTGAACGCGGTCGATTATCTGCTGAAACCGTTTGACAAGAAGCGGGTGGCGCAGGCGATCCAGAAAGCGCGGGCCAAACAGGACGCGAATGGGCTGCCGGCGGAGAAGATTGAGACGCTGGTGCGGATGATCGAGTCGCAGAAGCAGCCGGCGGCGAAGATTCTGCTCAAGACGGTCGGGCGCATGTTCCTGGTGGACCAGAGAGACATCTGTTATGCGTGGATCGAAGACGGCGTGATCACGGTGGTGACGGGGGGGGCGGCGGGCATGGAGGGACAGTCCAATTGCCGGACGCTGGAGGAACTCCTGGACAGTTTAGACACGAATCTTTTCTGGCGGGCGCACCGCTCCTACCTGGTGAACATCAACCGCATCCGCGAAGTCGTCCCGTGGTTCAAGAGCTCCTACCAGTTGCGCATGGACGACAAGAAGCAGACCGAGATTCCGGTCAGCCGGGCTCAGACCAAGCGGCTGCGGGAACTGTTCGGACTCTGAGCTTCCGCTTCGGCAATCACAAACATCAGACTGCGGTGCAGCCCGAGGCATGCGGGTTTGTGCGTTTTGGGTTCGCGGGAGCGCGGCGGAGATTTCTACTCTTTCCACTGCGGCGAACAGGTCGTCGATCAGCGTGCCCGAATACATTTCCTACATTCATGCCCTCCGCCTAAAAGGTGCTGGCGGGGCAGGGTTCAGAACAACTCCGGAGGACGACCTGTAAAAAGAAGTCGTCCTCCGGTACGAGGGGGAAGGTCAAACGGCCAAGGCCTCCAAGGCGGTGCGGTCGCGGATGACCAGCGTTGGTCCATCCAGACGTATCAACTGCTTCTTCCTTAGATCGCCCAACAGCCGGGTTACGGTTTCACGGGACGAACCAATGCGCTGCGCCATCTCTTCGTGGGTCATGGAGGAATGGATGCGAGTTTCGGCGGCTTCCACTCCCTGCGTGGGCGAGTGCGACAGCAACAGCCTGGCCAGCTTGCCGGCGGAAGAACGAGTGAGCACGAGATCGTGAATGTCGCGATAGGCGGACTGGAAATCGCGGCTCAAAGACTGCGCCGTGCGCATGCCGACCTCGCACTGAGACTGCATCAGTTCGAGGAAGTGCTTGCGGTCCACATAATTCAACTGGCAGGGAGTGGCCGTCTCGGCGGTCGATTCATAACCCGTGCCCGAAATCGAAGCGCTCAGGCCGAGAGCCTCTCCGGCGGCGGCGGTCTTGAGAATCAGAATCTTGCCTTCGCGCGAGGTGGTGGAAAGGTTCACTTTGCCCGAGCAGAGGATGAACATGCCCCGGGGGCTCTGTCCCTCGACAAACAGGATTGCCCCAGCCGGGAGGATGCTCCTGTGGCTGACCTGATTCAGCGACTGCAGTGCGGAATGGGAGAAGCCGCAAAAGAAGCCGGCGTTGGTGTTGGTGCACTCAACACAGTTGTCGATGATGTCGAGGCCATAGGGCGCATTCATGCTCGTCTCCATAGCGGCAGACCGCTTTCGTTTGGTGGCGCAGCCCGAACCCGCACCGAGGCCGCCCAGATGGTGGGAACTGGCGAGCAGGGCACGGGCATGGGCACGGGTATCGCCGTGCGAACTCTGAGCAGCCGCAACCAGTTCCCAGGCAGCGCTCGGCTCTTCCCGCTGTTCCCACTCGAGGTGACAGGCAAACAGGTAGAGAGGGTCGACCTCTTGCGGGTGAGTCTGGGGACTGGGTTGAAGATCGGGGCTGTTCAGATTTCTGACAGGTGTTTCGCTGGGCAAGGGTTCGATCAGCGATGTGCTCCATCCGGTGGTGAGGTTGGAGTGATCGCCGCCGATGTAACGATATGGTTTGGGCATGGGTGCTCGCGTTTCAAGAAGCCGACCCGAAGCGCTTGAGCTCAACGGTTGACATTTGCTGGCTGCTGACACTTCGTGACTCCACAAAGCCGGACCGCGTGCGCCGGCGACTGTTATTT
This sequence comes from Candidatus Sulfotelmatobacter sp., assembly GCA_017883425.1. Lineage (GTDB taxonomy): Bacteria > Acidobacteriota > Terriglobia > Terriglobales > Acidobacteriaceae > Sulfotelmatobacter. The sequence goes on from JADGNP010000094.1 coordinate 3,301, forward strand.
CTGGTGCAGAACAGGGCCCTCTGCGAGGTCGGAAACAGAACCGGGCCCGGCCAGAGGCAGAGTATGTCAAGTACTGAGCACGTCGGACGCCGTGAATGGCCGGCGCTGGGAAAGCGGGGGAACTTCCCTGTTTGGAACGAGTTCCGAAACAGAAAAGTGGGAGTGGGTTGCGAAAAGAATGCCGAAAAATCGGCAATCTGCCGATTAGCAGTCGCCCGACTATTTGTGCAGGACTGCCGCGCAGAAAACGGATTCATTTTGGGAACGGACTAGGTTCGCGGAGGACCAGAATAGTCCCGGCGGGTGATTTTCAAACGCTGCATTTTGGATTGCAGGGTGGTGCGCTTCAACCCGAGGCGACGGGCGGCGCCTTCTGGTCCGGAGAGCACGCCATGGGTATCGCGGAGCACGCGGAGGATGTGCCCGCGTTCAGCGTTGTCCAGGGTGTGATCCGGCGCGGAGACAACAGCCGGGTTCCCGCTGCGCAGTTCCGACAATGGGGTACGCAGGGCATTGCCCTCGCTCATAATGACGGATCTTTCCATCAGATTCTCGAGTTCGCGAACGTTGCCCGGCCAGGGCCATTCCGTCAGCACTTTCATGGTTTCCTTGGAAATCGTTTCGATATGGCGGTTCATGCGCGGGGCGAACTTGTGAACGAAGTAGCGGACCAACAAGGGGATATCCTCCCGCCGCTCGCGCAAGGATGGCACGCGAATAGGGAACACGCTGAGACGATAGAAGAGGTCACTGCGAAATTCCTGCTGCTCGATGGCCTTGGCCAAATTCCGATTGGTCGCCGCGATCAAACGCAGGTTGACTTTGATGGTGCGGTTACTGCCGAGCCGTTCGAACTCCTGATCCTGAAGAACGCGCAGCAGCTTGGGTTGCAGTTCGAGGGGAATTTCGCCGACTTCGTCGAGGAATAAGGTCCCACCGCCGGCCAGTTCCACCCGTCCGACCTTCTGGCTGACGGCCCCGGTGAAGGCTCCTTTCTCATGGCCGAAAAGCTCGCTCTCCAGCAAGCCGGTGGGGATGGCGGCACAATTGAGCTTGATGAAGGGAGCATCCTTGCGGCGACTCAGGCGGTGGATGGCGCGGGCGACCAGTTCCTTCCCGGTACCGGTCTCCCCCAGAATCAGGACGGTGGCCCCACTGGGAGCGACGGTAGCCACCTGGTCGAGCACTGTTTTGAGCGCCGGGCTGTCGCCGATGATTTCGGTGAAGTGGCCTTCGGAACGGATCTCGTCTTCCAGATACTTCTTCTCTTCGGCCAGGCGCTCTTTGAGGGCTTCGATCTCAACGGCGGCTCGATGATTTTCCAGAGCGACGGCTAACTGGGCGGCGACTTGATTGAGCAGAGTCAAGTCCTCCGGCTGAAAAGCGTCTGCCCGAGTGCTGCCCAGCACAAGAACTCCCAGGGCACCATTCGGCCGGGAAAGCGGGACACAACACAGGGAGAGCAGGCCTTCGGCGAGAAAGTTCTTGGCAATCTCAGCCTCAAAGCCCAGCATCTGGTCTTTAGAGAAAATCAGGGGGATGCGCTCCTGCCAGGCGCGGCCTGACGGGCTGTCGTGCGGGCTGATGGGGAGCGAGGAAAGCAAACCTTTGCCCAACGGGAAGTCCTCGGCCTGGCGGACCAGCAGTCCAGTACTGGAATCGTGCAATTCGTAGCCGGCGTACTCGTGGCGCAGGACACGGCGGATGAGGGCGGAGATTCGCGGAAAAGCCAGCTGCAGATTCCGATTCGACGCCGTGATACTGCTCACGTCCAACACCATCTGCAACCGGTCCATCTCCTTGCGCAGTTTCCCGCCAACATCCTGGAGCGATTGTTCCAGCTTCTTTTGGGCAGTCATTTCGACCACGATGATGGCGATTCGGGTGACGATTCCGGTTGCATCTGTGATGGGGAAGTAGTGCTCCATCCAATGGCCAACATCCGTTCGTGTCGGGAGTACGGCGGAAACCTCAAAGTTCAAGATCGGTTTGCCCGTAGAGAGCACTCGTCGAAACTCCGGCTCCACTACATCTGCGAAATCTCCCAGGACCTCCCGGACCGTCTTGCCCAAATGAGATGCCGCAGGTATGCCATTCATTTCAGCCAGCGTTTGGTTGATCGCGAGAAGGCGGAATTCAGCGTCGATGATGCCAAGGCCGACCGGAGATGAGTTGAAGTACGCAGCAAGGAGTTGTTCTGGCGCAGAGAAAGCTTCAGGGTACGCGGACGCATTCAAATCGTCTGCTCCAAAGGTGGCAGCTTCAGTCGACATACAGAAAAACCCTCGGCATGCAAGAGTGGCCGGCCGTTCCCGACGAGGTGGCTGGTTGGGTTTGACGGTGAGAAAGCGCAGGCAACGATGTTGCCGAGGACAATCGTTGTGCCCTGACCCACCGTGGACAGGAAGTCACCAGGAGCACGCCCAAGACGAATTTCTGGCTCGGGGAGTTGGATTGAAATGCGATCCCCAACTCCACGCTATAGTTGTGAGGGTAGCAGTTTGCGGGATGCGAATCTATTGTGCGTTGGTGAAGGTGGGCTTTACTTTCGTAAGGCATGAAGAGTTCAGATTGCGTTACCAGGAATCCCCAATTTCTCCGCCATCCTCACCAGGTCAGCCAACGAGTTCGCACCCATCTTCCGAATCAGTTGGCTGCGATGGACCTTGACGGCGGCTATGCTAATTCCGATCTCGCCAGCGATTTGTTTGTTGAGAAGTCCGGAGACCAGCAGGGGCAGCACTTCCCGCTCACGAGGAGTAAGGGACTCAAGACGCTGGTGTAGTGAAGCAAGTTCCGACTCTTGCCGGCGTGTGGCACGATCGCGCTCCAAGGCCAGTTGAATCGCGTCCAGCAAATCCTGGTCGCGGAAAGGCTTGGTGAGGAACTCGACAGCGCCGGCTTTCATAGCCCGCACTGACATAGGAATGTCGCCGTGGGCGGTAATAAAAATGATGGGAATGTGAATATTTTTCTCCGCCAACTCGCGCTGGAAATCGAGCCCATTTCTTCCGTGCAACCGGACATCGAGGATGAGACAACTGGGCACCTCCGACCGCCTCTTTTGCAGGAATTCCTGAGCTGAACCGAAAAGCTCGCATCGAAGGCCGACGGAGCGGATCAGGCTTCCGAGGGCATCGCGGACCGATGACTCGTCATCGATGACGAACACGATGGGATCCAGTTCACTCATGAAATACCGCCAGTGGGCAGGGTGAATTGAAAAACAGCTCCATGTGGAGATGCGGAGGCGGCCCAGAGACGGCCGCCAAAAGCTTCAATAATTGACCGGCTGATCGATAGTCCCAGTCCAATGCCTTCGGCCTTGGTGGTAAAGAACGGTTCGAAGATACGAGGTAGTTGCTCGGAATCGATTCCCTTCCCGGAGTCCTGAACTTGGATCAGCACGCCATCCGAGTCCTTGGTTGACTGGATGAGTAGCTCCCGCGGCCGCCCGGTGACCATGCTCATGGCGTCGAGGGCGTTCATGGTCAAGTTGAGCAGGACGTGCTGCAAGAGAACGCGATCGCCAAGCACGACGGGTAGGTCCGCGGCCAGCGCAGTGCGGGCGGCAACGCCCCCTTTGACGAGGTCGTTGGCGACCAGGACCAACACCTCGCGGATGACTTCATTCACATCTAGCGGTTTCAGTTGCGGGGACGATCCCTTGAGAAGATCGCGAATTCTCTCGATCACGGCGCTGGCGTGATTCGCATCCCGAATCACCTTGCTCACGGCTTCCCGCGCCTCGACCAGATTGGGCGGCTGCCTGGCCAGCCAGTGCAGCGTGGCGCTTCCTGCAGCCACGATCGCGGTGAGGGGCTGTCGGATCTCATGAGAAATGGATGCGGCCACCTCACCCATGGTCGCGGTTCGAGCGACGCGTGCCAATTCGGCATGGGACTCGCGCAAATCCTGTTCCGCCCACTTGCGCTGGGTGATGTCCTGTACAACGCCTGCCAGACGGTAAAGCCTGCCTTGTCCGTCGCGTATGGGAAAACCTTGGGCGCTCACCCAGCGAATGGTTCCGTCCGGGCGGACGATGCGAAATTCTTCGTCGAAGATTCCGGTGCTTGCGGCTTCGTCCAAGGTGCGCAGCACGTGCAGCCTGTCATCCGGATGAATGATTTCGCGATAGGAAAGGGGAGCATCGAGCAAACTCTCGATCGTCCGGCCGGTAATGTGTTCAAATGCCGGGTTTACATAGATCGCCTGTTTGGTGACCGCATCCACCATCCAGAAGATCTCCTGGATGTTGTTAGCGAGTTGATGGAACTTCTCTTCGGGATCGCGGAGGGCCTCGCCTGCCCGTTGAAGCTCGACAATTTGATTGCGTAACTCCTCGTTGATGGCCGTAAGCTCTCTGGTCCGCTCGGCCACGCGACGCTCCAGATCTTCCGCCGGTGCGGCCGGTCGCCGGGATACCGCGCACAGGAACACAGCCAACCCCATGACAGTCAAGGTCGCCGCGCCCATTCCAAGGATCCCGAGCGCGGGGACGCTGAGGGCGTGGGACAAGACCGCTGGCGTGGCGGAGAGCGTGGAACTTGCAGAAGCCACAGCGGAGTGAGGCATCACGAAGATGGCAACACCGATCACCAGAGAGTTGCCGATGGTTCGCGAAGGCGTCCGCTTTGTCTCCTCGCGGAGAACCGCATTCCCGTGACTCGGAGATTGGGGAAGTGGGGAAGAAGCGAAGGCAACGGAACTACGAAGGCCTAGGCGAGAGGAGCGCAGCCGGAAATCGAGGCAGAGATCGCGGGGAGAATCGGGGAGAGACAGAACTTCACACACACCCTGGAGTGTGGAGTGTCGCGGCAAAGCAAACTTCAAGCGTGGCGCGCTTGAGGGGTACACAGATACAACTCCGTAGCCGCCTTCCCCCTCAAAAGGCGGACCCTAGCACTAACCCGGCATTATAACCACAGAATCATGGGAATGAACGTTTTTTTGTGTTTTGGTAGGCTTTCAGGGAATTCGTTTCCAACTGCGCGAAAATCGTTTCTTGGCCCGAGCGGTCGTTCGGTTTTTCTGCTGGTTCAGCCCGCGGGCCGGAGGCAAAGCCGGCCCGCGGAGAACTATAATGAGCCCCGTGGCGAGAGGGTGGGAAAGCAAATCCGTGGAAGCGCAGCAGGCGGAGGCGAGCGATAAGACGGCCAAACCGCGTCCGCCGATGAGCGCTGACGAAGCGGCACGCTGGCGGGAGAAAGAGAGTCTTCGCCTGTCGCGCCAAAGAGTGCTTCAGCAGCTGGAGGTGAGCCAGAATCCGCGGTACCGCAAGCTGCTGGAAGACTCGCTCGCCGATCTGGATGAAAAGCTGAAGAAGTGAAAAACCCGACCTCGGACCTCGGACCTCAGGCTTGAGAGGCCTGGGGCTGAGGTCTGAAGTCCGAGGTCCGACTCCGAACCGTCACGTATAATGAAGTTTTTATGACAGCCTACGTTTACGTCTCTCTCAAGAAAAGCGTTCTCGACCCGCAGGGTAAGACCATTCAGGGCGCACTCAAGAAGATGGGCTACAAGGGTCTGGAAAGCGTTCGCCAAGGGAAGTATTTTGAGCTCACGCTGGACGGGGGACTCTCGCGCGAAGAGGCGCAGGCCGAAGTCGAGCGGATCGCCCGCGAAGTGCTGACCAATCCGGTCATTGAAGAGTTCCGTTTCTCCCTGGCCGAGTAGGAATGGGCCGGGGGATCCTTTGAGGTTTCTCCATGTGTGGCATTGTCGGCTACGTCGGTAAGAAGAGTGTGGTTCCGATCATCATCGAGGGACTGCGACGGCTGGAGTATCGCGGCTATGATTCGGCGGGAATCGCGGTGGCCGGCGACGGGGAAGGGCTGCAGCTGCGGCGTGCCGAGGGCAAGCTGCGCAACCTGGAAGAAGCCATTCGCCTGAAGCCGCTCCACGGCACCTATGGTATTGGGCATACGCGCTGGGCCACGCACGGACGGCCTACCGAAGAAAACGCGCATCCGCACCGCGACTGCACGGGCAAGATCGTGGTCGTACACAACGGGATCGTGGAGAACTATCTCAGCCTGAAGAAGAAGCTGATCGAGGAAGGCCACAAGTTCACCACCGAGACCGACACGGAAATCATTGCTCATCTGGTCGAGAAATATTCCGGGAGTTCGGGAAACGGGAAGCGTCCTGCGCTGGAAGACGCGGTGCGTCAGACGGTGAAACAACTCACCGGCGTTTTTGCGCTGGCGGTGATTTCCAGTGACGAACCCAACAAGATTGTGGCGGCGCGCAACGGGCCACCGGCAGTGATCGGACTGGGGAACGACGAGTATTTCGTGGCGTCGGATGTGCCCGCCATTCTGTATCACACGCGCGACATCTTCTTTCTGGCAGACGGGGATATGGCCGTGGTCACGGCTGACGGGGTCCAGCTGACGGACTTCGACGGCAAACCCGTAATCCGCCAGATACAGCACGTCACCTGGGACCCCATACTGGCGGAGAAGGGCGGCTTCAAGCATTTCATGCTCAAGGAGATTTATGAGCAGCCGCGCGCGGTTCGCGACACCACTCTCGGGCGAGTCTCGCAGGATACCGGGCACATTTTTCTCGAGCAGATGGAGATCAGCGAGGCGGAGTTCCGGGCCGCGGGCAAGATCAACATCATCGCGTGCGGAACCAGCTGGCACGCGGGGCAGGCGGGCAAGTTCATGATCGAGACGCTGGCGCGCGTGCCAGTGGAAGTGGACTATGCCAGTGAGTGGCGCTACCGGAACCCGATTGTGGATCCGGAGACGATCACGCTGGTGATTTCGCAGTCGGGCGAGACGGCGGACACGATCGCCGCCCAGCGTGAAGCCAAAGCCAAGGGATCGAAGACGCTGGCCATCTGCAATGTAGTGGGATCGATGATCACGCGCGAGGCGGCGGGCACGATTTACACGCATGCCGGGCCCGAGATTGGCGTGGCCTCGACGAAAGCCTTTACGGGACAGCTGACCGCGCTCTATATCTTCGCGATGTATCTGGCGCAGGTGCGCGGCACAATGACCGCGGAGCAAGCGCGGGCGGCGATGCAGGAACTGACGCGCATCCCGGGAAAGCTTGAGACCCTCCTTACTCATGATGAGGCTTGCGACGATCTGGCGAAGCGCTATCAGAAGGTCCGCGACTTTTTGTTTCTGGGGCGGGGCATTCACTATCCGATTGCGCTGGAAGGGGCGCTCAAGCTGAAAGAGGTTTCCTACATTCATGCCGAGGGATATCCAGCGGGCGAGATGAAGCACGGGCCGAACGCGCTGATTGACGAGAACCTGCCGGTGGTGATCATTGCGACTCGGGACGTGACTAATCCGGGGTCAGTGCTGCGCTATGAGAAGACGATTTCGAATCTGAAGGAAGTGAAAGCGCGTTCCGGGGTGGTGATCGCGCTGGCCACCGAAGGGGACGAAGAGATTAAGGAAGCGGCGGATCACGTGCTGTACATTCCGCCCGCACCGGAGGAGTTGGCGCCGATCCTGGAGATCGTTCCGTTGCAGTTGCTGGCGTATCACATCGCAGTGCGGCGCGGCTGCGACGTGGATCAGCCGAGGAACTTGGCGAAGTCGGTCACGGTGGAGTAGGGGCTCCGGTGGTTTGCTGAAAACTAGAGCCAGGCTGAGGAGAGTACGCGAGAACCTGTGCCGTCCCTGCGGGACTCGTGCAAATCTCCCACTCTACCCAGGGCTTACGCCCTGGGCTAATGGATGCCGCCGCTTCGCGGCTGGAGTTCGGTAAGTATCGTTTTATCGCAGCGCTGGAAGCGCTGCGCCACCCAAAGTCGGTTTTGAGCAAACTGCCGGACGACAGGGCTCTTCACATCCCCTTTTCACGAAGGGCCTCTTCCCGACACGCCTCTTCCCGACATGTCAGCCGCTCGCGGTCAGGCGGTCTCCGTAAAGATGTACTCGTGCTGGCCATCGCGGATGATCAGTACGCGCTTGCTGGCGCGGTCACCCACCACGAATTCGAAGCCGTCGGTGCCGGGATCGATGGTGAGGAATGAGGTCGTGCCATCGTCATTCTTGCGCGATGCCACGGTGCTTTTCCACTCGCCGAGATCGAAGGTCGTGACTCCGTTCTGGGTCAGCACGGCAAGCTCACCGAGTTCCTTGCTGGAATAGTGCTTGGCCAAGGCAGAGACCGGCGCCGGTGCAGCGGGAATTACGAGGCGTTCGCGGTCTTTGGCAAGAGCTGCTTTGTGGGCTGCCGCGCGGGACACAACATCGGCCTCGGCCTCGAGTTTGCCGTCGAAGACGACTTCGAGCAAGCGGCGCTGGAATGGGCCGAGAAGCATCCCACCGTTATCCGCATTGGTGAGCAGCACGGCGCCGATGCCGGAATCCGGCAAGAAGTAGAGGTTGCTCAGGAAGCCGGACATGCTGCCGCCGTGGCTCACCACCGGAACGCCGTAGGTGCGGTCCACGATCAAGCCCATGCCATAAGTCGAATCCTCGCCAAGGGAAATCTGCGGGGCACGGCGCATCAGCAAATTTTCCGCTGAAACCAGTTGCTTGCCGTCGGGCAGCTTACCGAGCGCGAGTTCGTTTTGCACATAACGGATCAGGTCAGCGGCCGAGGTCCACACGGCACCCGCGGGCCGGGCCGGCACGATCGAGTAGTTGATCGCCATGCTGGCCACGGTGGGCTTGCCATCCACGTCGTCGCCATGCGGGCTGGCGTGGTTGCCTGCCAGGGCGCGGGCATAGTCGAAGGTGGTGGACTTCATCCCCAGCGGATCGAAAATTCTCTGCTGCATCGCTTTGTCGTAAGCGGCCCCGAGCTCCAGGTTCGGATAGACGAGGTGCGCGCCAATGTATCCGGCGGCGGCCGCCATCAGGTTGCTGTACTGGAAGACTTCGCCGAACTTGCTGGTCGGCTGCATGGTCCCGAGCAGGGCCAACTCGGATTCCGGCGTGGCGTTCTTGAACTCGAACAACCATTCCAGATCCTGTCTGGGCAGGCCAGTGCAGGCGCAGATCAGATTCTTGACGAGAACCTTTTTGGTAGTGTCCGCGTCGCCCAGTTTGAAGGCCGGGTAAACGTCGATCACGGGCTGATCCCACTTCAACTTCTTCTCGTCGACTAGTTCGGAGAGCAACAGCGTGGTCATTCCTTTGGTGTTGGACGCGGCCATGAACACGGTGTTTTCGTCCACGCGCTCGGGCTTGCCGAGTTCGCGCACTCCAAATCCACCCTCGTATACGATCTTGCCGCCATCAATGAGCGCGATGGAGGCGCCGGGGATGCCGAGCTGCTGCATGGAGGTCTCAACGAACGCTTTGATCTGCGCGATGTGGGCGGCATCCAGCGGGTGTGGCGTGCGGCCGGCAAACGACTCGCGCTGGTAGCCCTTGGGACGCAAGCTTTCGAAGACCAAGCCAATCGGGGCGGAGCGCTTCTCCACGGTAGGATCGGTACCGTCGAGAATGATCACGGTCCAGGCAGTCCCGGCACGCAGCGCAAGAGCCTGCACAGCGGCACGCTCGTTGGGAGAGGTCTCGTAGTCAAAAACCTGGCGCTCGTCCCAGCCCTCGCGCGCAGGGCGGGGCGTGACCAGCTTGATCGGCCGCTTGGATTCGGGCTTGTAGGCGGCCCAGGCGGCAGCGACCGCGGCGGTGGCGTCGGCGGCTTGCGAGTCGACGATGGCGATGTGCGTGTCGGGCTCGGGCGGTTCCAGGATGACCAAGTCTTTCCCGGTCACGATCGACCAACCCGAAGGAACTGTGAAAGTGGCTCCGCCCGGCGTTACACGCGGCGTGTCGGCGGCCAGTCGCTCGGGGGCTGATCTTGTCTCGGCAGCCTGCGGGGATGCGGCGAGGCTGTCGGCCGCAAAGGTGGTGAAGGCGAGACACGCTACGAGAACGGTTCGATACAGAGCAGTTCGATGAATGGACATATAAGTCCCTCAGCTGGAGAAGATGCGGGAGAAATGGCGGGACCAACAATACACGCAGCGGGGCCGGCTTGTAAAACGTCGGTGGGAAAAGTAGTGTCTCAGTTTGCCGGTTCTCACCGACAACCTTGTCGAGCTTCGCTCGACCGGACAGCCGAGGGCGGCTGTCCCCACATGAGTGTTTCCGCGAACTGAGACAATGCCCGGGAGTCTGTCTGGGGAGGACGCATGTACGCACTCGCACAGGAACTTCGCTTTGCGTTTCGCCAACTGTGGAAGGCACCAGGCGTCAGCCTGACAGTCGTCCTGACCCTGGCTGTCGGCATCGGCGCCTGCCTAACCGGAACCGGCCAAACGGATCGCTCCGGTGGGCGGCTAGACGGAAGTTAGACTCGCTTGCAGTCGATGGAGCGTTATTCTCAGCCGCCACAAAACAGCAGCCAGCGCCGCAAGGGCGACGGCCCAAGCCGCGAACGCCGTGTTCACCAC
>JADGNP010000515.1 GCA_017883425.1 Candidatus Sulfotelmatobacter sp.
CTAGCCCCGCCGCTTCCTGGTGGGTCTGGAGGGTGTTTCCCCTGGCGCCAGCACTCTTCTCACGATCGGGGTGTTCAGTTTGTACTTTCGCTCACTGACGCTCCCCGTCTCGTCTCTCACGCGCAGGATGAAGACCGGCAGCGTTCCTTCCTTGCCGAAATCCTCTTTCGTGATCGTGACGGGCAGAACCCCGTCGAGACCATGTTCGCGGTAGGCGGTCTCGTAACGATGCTTCCGCGTGTTCCAGGTGAAGACGCGGACTTGATCGAAGTCGTACGGCAACCCGTCGTGGGGATCGGTCAGCACGCACAGATATTGCGCGACCTGTTTCTGCACCCCCTTGTCGCTGTCCTGTACTTCGTTCAAAACAAAGAAAGCGACGAAACGCTGGCCCTCGGCGTACTGCGCGATTTCGAGCGGGACGTCCACATCTACCATCCGCGCCAGCACCCATCCCACACGGCCGAGAGTGTCGCGCACCAGCCACCAGTCTTCGAGTACCGGCCCCGCCGGAGCTTTTGCCCCAGGCTTCGTCGCCAGCTTGGGCGGAGGCGCCGCGCCGGGCTGCTTCTCGGCGGTTGCCCGCTCCAGGATCGCGGCCTTCGCGCCGGATGCAAGCTGGTACAGATGTTCGGTGTCCCGCCCCGGTGTGACGTGCAGATTGGTTTCATTCCGCAAGATTCCCGGAGCCTGCACGGGATCGTTCTGATGATCGGCGGTGAGTTTCTGCAAGGCGTCGAAGGTCTTCTGATCGACCAGGTACCGCTGCTCAATCCAGCCTTCGATTCCGGTGGCGGTGCGCACCCGCGCGAAACGCTTCTCGCGGTCCAGCACCTCCAGTCGCTCTCCATTTTTCACGTTGCCGACGCGGTTATAGATGGCCGCAACCTGGTCGCGCAGCGCCGCCTGTGGCGCCGAGACATATGCCACCTCCAGCACGCGGTGACGGCCGCGACCACAGGCAGGAAGCGAGAGCATGGCCGCCATCACCACCGCCGGAACCAGCCAGCCAACCCGGAATGAGCCCAACAGTCTCACGATTGAGTACCAGTCAAGACGGGAACTTTCTACTATAGCGCGTTGCGAGCACGAGTTCCCACCAAGGTTTACGCCTCATGCACCCGCGGGGCGGAGCCGCAGAGCATCAAGACAAGGCCAACCCGTCTCGGTTACCATGGAGATAAGACTTTCGCTCGTGGGAGGCGGAAGCACAGGTAGCCCGGATGAGGTTTCCTGCGTCTAAGATAATGTGAATTGTTTCTCGTACGATACCCAAACGCTGATGAAAAACACATTCTGGAATCGTCTCGTTGCTTTGTCTTTCGTCTCTCTGATCGCCCTGGCCAGCGCTGTTTGCGCCTCGGCCCAGGATACGGTGGATTCGGTGCTGCGTCCGCCCAAGGGAGCGCAGGTCGCCATTGTCGTCTTCGAGGACTTGCAGTGTCCCATGTGCCGGCGCACCGCGCCGCTCGTCGAACAGGCTTCGAAGACCTACAAGATCCCGGTGGTGCGTCACGATTTCCCGCTGCCCATGCACAACTGGTCGTATCAGGCCGCGGTCATGGCGCGCTACTTCGACACCCATTCCAAAGCCCTGGGCAATGAATTTCGGGATTACATTTTCGAGAATCAGCTCGAAGTCAATCCCCAGAACCTGCGCGCCTATGCCGAAAAATTCGCCACCGCGCATAAAGTCGACTTGCCCTTCGTCCTCGATCCCGGCGGAAAACTAGCCGCCCAAGTCAATGCCGATCGCGACCTGGGCAAGGCCATCAAGCTCGATCACACCCCGACGGTCTACATCGTGAGCAGCCGCAATCCCAGCAAACCGTACGTGGAAGTCAAGGACAACAACCAGCTCTATTCGACCATCGACGCGGTGATGAAGGAGTAAGGGAACGCGATTGTTGATTTTTGATTGTTGATTGCTGATTGAAACCTGCGCTTTTCAATCAACAATCATCAACTCTCACCAGGCCGCCCCATATAGTGCTCAGTGGAGTGCACATCTTCGTGGTCTTCCAGCGATTCCAGGTGGGTGATCACTTCCGCGGGCTTGCCGAGTTCCACGGGCAAACGTTCTTCCAGCACAGTCGCCAGCCGGTGCGCTTCTCCCACCGCCGTAGCGTGGGGAAACAGGAGGTGCACTTCAATGATCTGGCGGTATCCGGTCGTGCGGTAGCGCACGCCGTGATAGTGCATCCCAAGTTCGTTGCAGATCGCATCCAGCTTCTCGCGTATCTGTTTGCCGCTTTCCGGATCGGAGTAGTCGAGCAAACCCACTGCCGACCGCCACGCCATGCGTCCGCCGGACCACAGAATATTAATGGCGACCGCGATCGCGACCAGCGGATCAAACGGCTTCCATCCGGTCAGCAGCACCAGGCCGAGTCCCGCGACCACGCCAAAGCTGGTGAAGCAGTCGGTGAGCACGTGCTTGCCATCGGCTTCCAGAATCAGCGAGTGGCTGCGCTTCCCCACGCGCAGCAGATACCAGCCCAGCCAGGCATTGAGCACGCCGGCCGCCAGTAACAGCAACGTGCCGGCCCCGAGGTGTTCCAACTGGAGCCCCGCCATCCATTTCGCGATCGCCTCCACCAGAATCCAGATGGCGGCGATCACGATCATGGCGCCTTCAAATCCGGCAGAGAAAAACGTGATGCGTTCGTACCCGTAAAGAAACGTCGGACCTGCCGGCTTCGTGCTCAGCCGCAAGCTGAACGCGGCAAACGCCACCGCGATCACATGCACCACTGACTCGGCAAAATCCGACAGGATCGCCGCCGACCCGGTCATGAAGTAAGCCGTGGTCTTGCCGGCCAGCATCAGCACCCCAACCGCCAGCGACATGCGCATGGCAAACCGCGCCGCGCGCAGTTCCTCCTGGTCGCGGTGTGCAGCGGGCGAATTCGGCAATGGGGTTAAGAAAGGATCCGACACGGATCTGCCCTGCGTCGGATCATCGTCTCATGAAGGGACAAAAGCAAATACGATTGAAATCACGTAACGCGGGCCACGCCAAAAGGTTACCCGGGGTGTGGGTGGACCGCTTCCGTCCCTGACAGGATTGGCTTTGCTGCCAACACGCGGGCGTGCGCGCCCGCGCCACACCACACAGGCTAAATGCCAAATGCTTCGTGGCTCTCCGGGGTCCGAGGTCTGAACGTCCGAGGTCTGACGCCTGCTTCTAATCCCCAAACCCGATCCCGATCGCACGAGCCGCGCGCACCAGTTCTCCATCGGGCCGCACGGTCTTCAGCTTTCCGATGGCGTCGGCCACGTCGACCGCAACGATCGAGTCCGCGCGCAGCGCGACCATCTTTCCGAACTGCCCCTTGGCCACCAGGTCGACTGCTGCTACGCCGAAGCGCGTGGCCAGAACCCGGTCGAAAGGCGAGGGCGATCCGCCGCGCTGAATATGCCCCAATACGCTGATCCGCACTTCCTTGTTGGAAAACAGTCCAATGGCATCGCCCACCGTGTTGCCCACGGGCCAGCCGCGAGCCATCTGTTTCAACTCGGGTGGCAGCTTGATGCCCTCGGCGACCACGACAATCGTGAAACGGCTGCCGCGCTTTTCGCGCTGCGCGATGAAGTCGCACACCTTCCTGATGGTGAACGGGATTTCAGGAATCAGAATGATATGCGCGCCGCCCGCGATGCCTCCCTCCAGCGCGATCCAGCCGCAGTCGCGCCCCATCACCTCGACCACCATCACGCGGTGGTGCGACGCCGCCGTAGTGTGGATCTTATCGATGGCATCGGTCACCGTGTGCAGCGCCGTGTCGAACCCGAACGTGAATTCCGTAGCCGACAGGTCGTTGTCGATCGTCTTGGGCACGCCCACGATCTGCATGCCCTTCTGGAAAAGTTCGTGCCCGATCTTCTGCGATCCGTCGCCGCCGATCGTGATAATGGCGTCGATGCCCAGCTGGTGCGAGTTGGCAATGATCTCGTCGGAGATGTCGCGCACCACCTCCTGCCCGTTCTCCTCGGTCTTGTAGCTGAAAGGATTGCCGCGATTGGTGGTGCCCAGAATGGTTCCGCCGCGCGGCAGAATGCCGCTGACCCTCTCGAGCGTGAGCTCAAAAGATTT
>JADGNP010000095.1 GCA_017883425.1 Candidatus Sulfotelmatobacter sp.
AACTCAAACTCACCCGCATCGTCGGTGGTGGCGGCGCGCATCACCGACGTGTCCTGGGCGGTGATAACGACAAATGCACTCACCACGGGCTTCAGGGAGGCGTCTGAAATCTTGCCCCTTACTTCGGCGGTATTTTGGCCTTGTGCAGGCAGGGCAAGCCATATGCACAAAACAAGAGCGATTGACCAGCGGTTGAACTGTCTCATCCTCCTCACGCTCACCCTCGGGCTGCACAGGCTGGATTGCAGTCGATTCGATTACGTCAATTTCCTTGATGGGGATATCGACTGTTGCGGGAGAAGCTTTAGGCCTGATGAAGGAAGTGAGGTACCCATTTATGGTTGGCTAGCCGGACGCCGTTGGGGTGCTTTGATCTTTGTGGACTCGCCCCAGCAACCACTCGGCAGGGTTGTATTGGTCAGGCTGACCCGCTACTCTTTTGCCGCAATTCCCAAAGCCTTCATCTTCCGGTAAAGATGGCTGCGCTCCAGGCCCAGCACCTCGGCGGTGCGGCTTACGTTGCCGTGGTTCTGGTCGAGTGTCTTGAGGATGTAATCGCGCTCGTAGGCGTCGCGGGCCTGGTGCAGCGTGGAAAACTCGCTCTTGGGCACGCGGCGGCTGCCTTCGCGGTAGACCAGAGGCGGCAGATGTTTGCTGTCGAAGCGCGTGGTGGTGGGGTTCATGATCACGATGCGCTCAATCACATTGCGCAATTCGCGCACGTTGCCCGGCCAGGAATAGCGCATGAGCACTTCTATGGCGTCATCCGTGATTTCCCGCGGCCGGCGTCCATACGTCGCCGCCAGTTCCTTCAGGAAATGCCGCGTAAAAAGTGGGATATCTTCTTTACGCTCGCGCAAAGGCGGGACAAAAAAGGGAATCACATTGAGCCGGTAGAAAAGATCTTCCCGGAAGTTGCCGCGCGATATCTCCTCTTCCAGATCTTTGTTCGTCGAGGCAATCACGCGAACATCCACGGTGATCGTTTCATCGCTCCCCACGGGCGTGAAGCGCTGCTCCTCGAGCGTGCGCAACACTTTCGATTGCGTCTTCAGGCTCATGTCGCCGACTTCGTCCAGGAAGAGCGTTCCCCCGTGGGCCCTCTGAAACTTGCCTTCCTTGTCGATGGCCGCGCCGGGAAACGATCCCTTGCAGTGTCCAAACAGTTCGCTCTCGATCAGGTCTTCCGGAATCGCGGCGCAATTGACCTCGACGAACGTTTCGTCCTTGCGCAGGCTCTGGGCGTGGATCGCGTGGGCCACCAGTTCCTTGCCCGTGCCGGATTCGCCGTAGATTAAAACCCGGCCGTTGGTCGGAGCCATCAAGCCGATCTGCTGACGCAGAGCCTTCATCGGGATGCTGTCGCCCACGATGATGCTCTTCACCGGAAGCTGCTTCTTCAGGTCAACGTTCTCCCGGTGCAGCTTCTTCGACTCGATGGCATTCTTGACCAGGATCAGAGTCTTTTCGAGAGAGAGCGGTTTTTCGAGGAAGTCATAGGCACCCAGTTTGGTGGCGCGCACGGCGGTCTCGATGGTTCCATGGCCTGAGATCATGATGACTTCGGGAGGATTGTCGAACTCGCGAATCCTCTCCAAGGTCTCGAGGCCGTCGATACCCGGCAGCCAGATATCGAGCAGCACCACGTCAAATGCGGTTTTGCGCAGCAGGTCGAGGCACGCCTCGCCACTGCCCGCCGAAGACGCAGCGTAGCCTTCGTCCGCCAGGATGCCGGCGAGGGAGTCGCGAATTCCGGCTTCGTCGTCGACGATGAGGATGTTATGCATGCTGGGCGGGGGCCGCTGCCGGCGTGGGTTCGGGGACAACCGGAAGTTCAACGATGAACCGCGTGCCGACTGGATGGTTCTCCTCTACGCGGATCGAGCCATGATGATCTTCCACAATGCGACTGACAATGGCCAAGCCGAGTCCGGTGCCGCGCTTTTTGGTGGAGAAATATGGCAGGAAGAGTTTTTCCTTGAGTTCGCGGGTCACGCCGTGGCCCGTGTCGGCCACCGTAATCTCCACCGCATCACGGCTCGCCACTAATGCGGTCGAGATCTCAATCTCCCGCACGACAGAGTCTTGTGACGCCTCGGCAGCGTTGTCTACCAGGTTGGCTACGGCGCGTTTGATGGCCTCGCTGTCCGCCATCACCTTGGGCAGATCGGAGGCCAGCGATGTGTGAACCCCAATTCCATCGAGCCTCCCATTGAACAGGGAGAGAGCGTTCTCGATGACTTCGTTGATGTCGGCCGGCTGCGGTTTGGCCACGGGGAAGCGCGCGAGTGTCGAGAACTCGTCCACCAACCGGCGCACGGTCTCCGCTGCCCCGGCAATCGTTTCCGCGCAGGAACGTACCACGCCGAGCGACGCGGGATCATCCGGCGTGGCCCGGTCCAGATGCCGTTGAATGCGCTCCGCCGACAAGGCGATGGGCGTCAGCGGATTCTTGATTTCATGCGCCACCCGGCGCGCCACTTCCCGCCAGGCGGCCTGCTTCTGCGCTTTCAGCAAGTCGGAGAGATCTTCGAACACCACGACATACCCTGAGCGTTCGCCCTGATGCCTCAGGGCGGCGACGGTGACGGCGACGTTCAACGAGGCGCGGGGCAACTGCATCTCCATCTGGCTGGTGGTCATGTCCATGCGGTCGGCGCGCCGCAGCAGAGGCTCGAAATCCTCCAGGACCTCGGCAGGGAACACATCCGCCAGAGACGCTCCGCGGAGAATCTGAGGCGCACTGTCGTGTCCGGCGTCGGGATGAAACATGCGGAGCAACGCCTGATTGACGTGGGTCACGCGCCGCCCGGCATCCAGCGAGAGCACACCGGTAGGGATACTCTCGAGGATGGTTTCCATCTGCCGGCGGCGCTGGTCGAGTTCCGCGTTGGCCGCGCTCAGTTCGCGGCTGGAAGTCTCAATCTGCCGCCGGCTGCCTTCCAGATCCTCCGCCATGCGGTTGAAGGAGCGCACTAAGTCGCCGATCTCGTCAGCGGCGCTGACGGGCACGCGGTAGTCAAGGCGTCCGCGCGAAATTTCCTGCGTGGCTTCGGCCAGTGCCGACAGCGGGCGCGTCACGATCTTCGAGAGGAATAAGGCGAGCCAGGTGGTGACGAAGAGCACGATCATCGTGAGCAGCAGCAGCAGGCTCATGTAGGTGCGGCGCACCAGTCGCCGCTCGCGGGCGAGATCGTAGTAGCGTTGCTGGCTGGCCTCGACCTGGCGCACCGTTTGCGAGAACTCGCGCGGCAGCGGAATCGCCACTAGAATCAGGCCTCCCCCCGGAACCGAAGCGCTCCCCAGCGTGTAGTCAGTTTGCTGCCAGCTAAACTGAGCGGGATGTCCCAAGGCCGCGTCGGCCAGTGGCAGTTTGCCCTTGAGGACTGCCCAGGCAGCGGGTGCATTGAAACTCGCCTCTTCATTGTCATCCCGCACCGCCAGGGCGAATCCGCCTTGCAGTGTCAGTTCGTGATGCTGAAACTCGCTCACGACCCCCGAGAACCCGTGTCCGGAGAAGCCGCGCTCGATCTCCGGAGACGCCGCAATGGCGAACGCTTCGGCCCGCGCGTTTTGCATGGCATAGCTGGCCAGCAACGTAGCCATGGCGTGCGTGTCGGCGCGCACTTCCTCTACCGGGGTCGAGAACCACTTGTCGATCGACCGATTCATCAACCCGTAGGCAAACCAGTACATGACCATCACCGGCAATGACGACAGCAGAAGCGCGCCGGCGACCATGCGCGTGCGAAACTTCGAGCCCAGCACCCCGAGGCGTCGTTCGGCGAAAAGCTTCAGCAGATTGCGCATCAGAACAAACGTGAGCGCCACGAACAGCAGGAAGATCAGCGCCGAGAGGGCGGCAAATACAACAATGTCCTGATTATTTCCGGGACGCAGGAAGGTCAGGTCAAAGGCAGTTTGCGAAACCAGGATGGCGAGCAAGAGAAAAACAGAAATCGCCAGCAGAATGATGACCTGCTTCCGGTGCGAGGTCTTCTGCGGCGGGATTGAGGCCGGTTGTGCCACTGGCATTCCGCATCCCGGCCCACGCTTGTCTGGGGCAAACTCCAAATCGCCAGGATGTGCAAGTCATTATAGATGCACAGGCACAGGGGTAAGCTGTATCGGCAGTGAGGCGACACTATTGAGTTATCGGGTGAAGCGTGTGGGACGGGGCCTTTGCCCCGTTCGGGGTGTGTGGGACCGGGTCTTTGACCCGGTCGCGGCGCGAAGCGCCGCAGGTTTGTTGCTGGGAGAGAGTCGAGCCGTTGACGATAAAAGCGCGGCCCTGCGGGCCGCGGCCGGGTCAAAGACCCGGCCCCACACGAGCAAATTTGACGGTTCGAGTGGCGTTACCGCAGTCGATTCCGTTTGCCGGAGAGCTCTTCGAATATGGCGTCGTACGCGGGCTTGGGCTTGTAGGCGCGGTCAAAAGGCAGCGCCGCACCGCGCGTGCCGTGAGAGTGGGATCCGATCCACGAGTATTTGTCGGTGAATCCCCAGGTTTGAATCGCGGTGCAGCCCGGATTTTGCAGGCACGCTCGCACCACGCCACGATAAACCTCAGCTTGGCGGAGCAGATCGTCGTTCCGGACCAGGCCACTGGAGTCCAACGGCAGGGATACGTCGAGCTCCGTGATGTGAACTTGAACCCCCAACGCGGTCAGGCGCGCGATATTGGCGGCAATGGCTGCGGTGTCGAGATCAAGCTGCGAAATGTGCAACTGCAGGCCGACTCCATCGATGGGGACGCCGCGACGCTTGAAATCCTTCACCATCGCGTAGATGGCGTCGGATTTGCGGTTGAGCCCCTCACCGCCGTTTTCGTTATAGAAAAGCAGCGCCTGCGGGTCGGCCTCATGCGCCCAGCGGAAAGCCTGCTCGATATAGGCAGGGCCCTGTTCAGAAAGTCCGATGCCGGGCTGGTTGTACCAGGGGGAGTCCTTCACCCGGCCGTTCTCATCCAGCGCCTCATTCACCACATCCCAGGCGAACACCTGCCCGGCGTAGTGTTTCATCACCGTGGTGATGTGCTCTTGCAGCATGCGGGACAACTGGGCGGGTGTGAAGTGGCCCTGCACCAGCCACTCGGGATTGTTGTGATCCCAAACCAGACAGTGCCCGCGAACTCTCATGCCATGAGCCTGCGCGAAGCGGACGACTCCATCGCCCTCGCCGAAGTCGAACGTGCCAGCGCTCCGTCGCACGGTCCACCACTTCATCGCATCCTCCGGTTCGACCATGTTGAATTCGCGCGCCAGCGTTGCCGAATAGGCGGCCTCGGAAAACAGAGAGGGACGAACGGCAGCACCCACGAGGATACCTGCGGATTGCGCCGGCTCACGCAGCGCCTGCGGACCCGTGACGAGGAGAATCGCCGGAGCCAGCAAGAGAGTCACACAGCGAAGGCAAGGCTGCAGCGTCATGGCTACTTCACGGCTTGGCTGCGACGGCCAGTGCAGGCATGGCTCGGCTCATGGCCGCGCTGAGATCTGCCGTGAGATCTTTCCCGCCCTTGAAATTCACTACCAGCGATTGCACCGTGAAGATCGGTCCCCACGGAATTCCCCACCAACCCAAGACCAGAGTGAGCAGCGTCCAAGGCAGTCCCTTGGCTACGGCGTTTTCCCCGGCAGGAATGGAATAGGCGTCGGATGACCGGCGAAAGGTCATCACCACGATCGACACACAGTAGTGGTAGCAAACAAGTTTGGCGCCCCGCTGAAGCTCAAATCGCAACTGATCGGAAGACATGCCCTCGATGCCTTGGATCTTCATGCTGGCTCTCCTTGCGGGGAAGGTGCAATTGTAGGTCGGGCACAGAGTCAGGTAAAGAACCAAGAAGGATATGACCCTCTACGGCCTGCTCTCCTGCCCTATTTCCTGCCCAGCTTTTCCTGGTTGAGTCCAGCGGTCCCGTGGTTCACTGGCAGGAATGGCCGGAGTGGGCACCCTTCGCACGCAGCCTTGGTTTTTCTGCAGTAGTGCTTGCCGACTCCAACCATGAGCCCGTGCATTTCGTTGTAGACCTGTACCAGCGCCGTGCGCGCAGCCGTGCTCATCGCTGAGGGTGGGTGAGCAACTCCGCGGATCACTGACTCCAGTTGCGCCGCTTTGTTCGCAGGCATTCGTCCCCGCTCCTGACCCACCGGCTCCAAGGCCCGCTGGAACAACTCCCGAATGTCCTCGTAGTCCGTTTTCTCCGGCAGAATCTCGTGCCGATCAAGGATGCGGCGCGTGTAGGCGTCCACGACGAAGACCGGATGATTCCCCGCGTACAAGAGAATCGAGTCCGCGGTCTCTGGGCCCACGCCGTTCAAGCTGAGCAGCTCTTCGCGAAGCTTGTCGGTCGGCTGCGCAAAAAGTCGATCCAGCGAGCCGCCGTACTGGTGGTCAAGGAAGGCGACGAACGTCTTCAGCCGCTTCGCCTTCTGGCGGAAATAACCGGAAGGGCGAATCAATCGCTCGAGCCGCGCCAGCCTGACCGCCCGGATCCCTTCGACACTCAGCAAACTCTTTGGGTGCCCCATCCTTGTCGCGTTCTTTGCGGCAAGGGTGGGTGCTTCGCGCAAATTCGCCAAAGCAAGTTCCACATTGGTCCATGCCGTGTTCTGCGTCAGGTACGCCCCGACGATAACTTCGAAGCGCGTTTCGGCTGGCCACCAGTGTTGCGCTCCCCACGCACGATACAGAGCGCCATAGTACTGCAGGACTGTATTCTCTTTCTCTTTGTGTGCTTGCGACAAGTTAGGAATTCCTTAGTCTGAGTCTAATCGAGCGGGCTCATCCGGGGGTTACGCGAATCTCGACAGCACCACTGAGACTTACTGAAGTGCATGTACCTGGGCTGGCAGACTGCTCATCCACACCTGGAAAACAGGCATTTGGCGTGGAGTTCAGCGCAAATACCGGCTCTGCGGGGGAAACTCTCCGTCAGGTCCAAGTACCAAAGTTACTGGTGCAGTAACCCACTTGCGTTGACAATTTATGTCAACGCGAATGAGCTGCGTCTCTCCCAATGATGGGCGGCCGTTTGCGCTATGCCTGCACGAGTGCGAGGCGTCGTTCCACCCACGTGGATAGGAGATCTGCTTATGTCTCAACGGCTGGGTGACCTTCTCGTCAAAGAGAAGATCATTACCCCAGAGCAGTTGGAACAAGCGAATAAGGTTCAGAAGGAGCAGAGCTGTCGCCTGGGCTCCGCCTTGGTGAAGCTCGGCTTCCTCACGGACGAAGACGTCACCAATTTCCTCTCCCGCCAGTACGGCGTTCCCGCCATCAACCTTTCCTACTTTGAAATTGACCCTGCTGTCGTCAAGCTGATTCCGTTCGAGACCGCCAAGCGCTATCAGATTCTTCCGCTGAGCCGTGTGGGCGCATCGCTCACCATCGCGATGGTCGATCCCACGAACGTTTTCGCGATGGACGACATCAAGTTCATGACCGGCTTCAATATCGAGCCGGTCGTTGCTTCGGAAAGCTCCATCCTGGCGGGGATTGAAAAAGCCTACGGCACGACGAATCAAGAAGATCTCGAAACCGTGATGCAGTCGATGTCGGAGATGGGAGACAGCGACGTCGAACTGCAGTCCGAAGAGCAGCAAATGGAGCTGGCCGAGCTGGAAAAGGCGGCCGACGAAGCTCCTGTCGTGAAACTCGTGAACGTCGTTCTGGGCGATGCGGTGAAGCGGGGAGCCAGCGACATTCACATCGAGCCTTACGAAAAAGAATTTCGAGTTCGGTTCCGTATTGACGGCGTACTGCAGTCGATCATGTCTCCGCCGCTGAAGTTGAAAGATGCAATCACCTCCCGCCTGAAGATCATGGCGAAGCTCGACATCAGCGAAAAGCGACTGCCGCAGGACGGCCGCATCATGCTGAAGATGAATATCGGCGGCCGCAAGAAGCAGCTCGACTTCCGCGTCAGCACGCTGCCCACCTTGTGGGGCGAGAAGATCGTGCTCCGGTTGCTCGACAAAGAGAACCTGCGTCTCGACATGACCAAGCTCGGCTTCGAGCCCGAGTCCCTGGTGAAATTCGAAAAAGCCATTCTGAAGCCTTACGGCATGGTGCTGGTCACGGGACCGACGGGATCGGGCAAGACCAACACGCTCTATTCCGCGATTTCGCGCCTGAACCAGCCTGACACCAACATCATGACCGCCGAAGATCCGGTCGAGTTTCAATTGGCCGGCGTCAACCAGGTGCAGATGAAGGAGCAGATCGGGCTGAACTTTGCCGCCGCTCTGCGCTCGTTCCTGCGGCAAGATCCCAACATCATTCTCGTCGGCGAAATCCGCGACTTTGAAACCGCGGAAATTGCCATCAAGGCTGCGCTCACCGGCCATCTGGTGCTCTCCACGCTGCACACCAACGGCGCTCCGGAAACCATCACCCGCCTGATGAACATGGGTATTGAACCGTTCCTGGTCGCGACCTCGGTCCATCTCATCTGCGCCCAGCGCCTGGTCCGGCGCATTTGCAAGGACTGCACCGAGGTGGTGGATGTGCCGGTCCAGACGCTGATTGAAGCCGGGTTCACTCCCGAGGAAGCCAAGACGGTGAAGATCCAGAAGGGCAAGGGCTGCGGCGTATGCAACAACACTGGATACAAAGGTCGTTGCGGTCTGTATGAGGTCATGGAGGTCGACGACGAAGTCCGCGAGCTGGTTCTGGTCGGGGCCTCGGCAGTGGAGTTGAAAAAGAAGGCCATCGAGCGCGGCATGATTACCCTGCGGCGCAGTGGACTGATCAAGGTGGCGGCGGGGATGACCACGCTCGAGGAAGTCGCCCGCGAAACGATTCATTGATTCGGAAGCAGCAACTGAAAGGGAAGGAATTTATGGGTTTGTCGTTAAGCGATCTGCTCAAGAGAATGCTGGAGATGAACGGCAGCGACCTGCACATCACCACCAACTCGCCGCCTCAGATTCGGGTGCACGGCCACTTAGTGCCGCTCGACCTGCCGCAGATGACGCCGGCCGAGACCAAGCAGCTGGCCTACAGCGTCATGACCGATTCCCAGAAGCACCGCTTCGAAGAAAGCCTCGAACTGGACTTCTCCTTCGGATTGAAGGGACTGGCCCGTTTCCGCGCCAACGTCTTCAACCAGCGCGGAGCCACAGCCGCAGTGTTCCGTTTGATTCCGTTCGAGATCAAATCGTTCAATCAACTCGGTTTGGTGCCCGTCGTCAGCAAGATGTGCGACAAGCCCCGTGGTTTGGTACTCGTGACAGGTCCGACCGGATCGGGCAAATCCACCACGCTCGCGGCCATGATCGACAAGATCAACAGCGAGCGCCACGACCACATTCTTACCATCGAGGACCCGATCGAGTTCGTGCACATGAACAAGAACTGCCTGGTCAACCAGCGCGAACTTCACGCCGATACCAAGAGCTTCAGCGACGCGTTGCGCGCCGCGCTCCGTGAAGATCCCGACGTCGTGCTGATCGGCGAAATGCGCGATCTGGAAACCATCGAGTCGGCGCTGCGCATCGCCGAAACCGGCCACTTGACCTTTGGCACGCTGCACACCAATTCGGCGACTTCCACCATCAACCGCATCATCGACGTGTTCCCGGCGCACCAGCAGCCGCAGATTCGCGCCCAGCTGTCGCTGGTTCTGGAAGGCATCATGTGTCAGAGCCTGCTGCCCCGCATCGACGGCAAAGGCCGGGTCATGATCATGGAGATTCTGGTGCCCAACGCGGCCGTGCGCAACCTGATTCGCGAAGACAAAATTCACCAGATCTATTCGTCCATGCAGTCCGGACAGGAAAAATTCGGGATGCAGACGTTTAACCAGTCGCTGGCCACCGCCTACTTCCAGAAACAGATCACGCTGGAAACCGCCATGGCGCGTTCCAGCAACGCGGACGAGTTGCAGGAAATGATCAACCGCGGGGCCAGTTTGACGAACCGTCCGACCACGGCGGGAACGACTCTGGCCAGAGGAGCTGCTTCGTCCAAGCATTAAGCGTGGCTGGAGCATGAACATTTGAACGAGCACCGTTTTCACGAAACCGGTATCTCAGTGAGGAGAAGCTAAAACATGCCAGTCTTTACATTTTCCGGCAAGGACGCATCCGGACAGAAGATTTCCGGCGAGCGAATGGCGGCCAACAAGCAGTCGTTGGCGCAGGCGTTGCGGCGCGAGCGCATCACGCCCGGCGCGATTCGCGAAAAAGGCAAGGAATTCTCCATGCCCACGTTCGGCTCGGGCAAGGTTGGGACCAAGGACATCGCGATCTTCTTTCGCCAGTTCTCGGTCATGATCGATGCCGGTCTGCCGCTGGTGCAGTGTCTGGAAATCCTGGCGGCCAACCAGGAAAACCAGGCATTCCAGAAGGTTCTGACCGGCGTGCGGACGACGGTGGAAGGCGGCGCTACGCTGGCTAACGCCATGCGCCAGTATCCTGTGGTCTTCGACGACCTCACCACCAATATGATCGAGGCCGGTGAAACCGGCGGTATTCTCGACATCATTCTGCAACGCCTCGCGACCTACGTCGAGAAGGCCGTGCGCCTGAAATCGGCGGTGAAATCCGCGCTGATTTACCCCGTCGCCGTGGTGAGCATGGCCATGTTGATCGTCGGCGCGCTGCTCAAGTGGGTCGTGCCGATCTTCGCCAACCTGTTTGCCGGACTGGGCGTTGCCCTGCCTCTTCCCACCCGCATCGTCATGGGGCTGAGCTCCGCCGTGCAAACGTTTTGGTGGATGGTCTTCGTCGGTGGCTTCGGCTTGTATTTCGGGGTCAAGCAGATCCGCAAGCATCCCCGTGGCCGCTACTACTTCGACAAGATGCTGCTCTTTATCCCCGTGATCGGGTCGCTGTTGCGCAAGATCGCAGTCGGCCGCTTCACGCGTACGCTGGGCACGCTGATCACCTCCGGCGTACCCATTCTGGAAGGCTTGAGCATTACGGCCAGGACCTCGGGCAACGCCGTGCTGGAAGAGGCGCTGATGAAAGTGCGCAAGGCCATCGAAGAAGGACGTACCATCGTCGATCCCCTGCGAGAGTGCGGCGTATTTCCGAATATGGTGACGCAGATGATCGGCGTGGGCGAAGCGACCGGCGCCATGGACTCGATGCTGCAAAAGATTGCCGACTTCTACGAAGAAGAAGTCGACGCGGCCACCAAGGACATGCTGGCCATGTTGGAGCCGATCATTATTGCCATATTGGGCGTGAGCGTCGGTGGCATTGTGATCTCGCTCTACATGCCACTGTTTGCCATGATCGCCAAGCTGGCTGGCTAGGACAGTCGAACGAGCGGAGGCCGGACTCGCTGCCGGCAGCGCTGGCCTCCTGACCAAAGAACGGTGTTGGGTCTTAGGTGCAAGGTCTTAGGCCTAACTCCTAATACGTAATGCCGAAGAGCTAAGACCTAGAACCTAAGACCTAAAACCATGCAATCGACGTTCGACGAGCGCAATTGGCTGCTATGGCTGGTTCGGGTCCGGATTTTCATCCTCACCCTCCTGCTGGCCATTGAGCTGGCCGTGGCCCACTTCAGTCTGGCGCCGCTGCCCATGCGGCTCTTCATCAGTACCATTCTCTTCTGGTACAGCCTTTCGCTGTTCTACGTGCTTCTGCTCTCCTTCTGGCAGGAGCACCGGCTGCAGGCCTCGCTGCAGGTTTTGACCGATCTGATTCTGGTCAGCCTGGTCATCCACGAAACCGGAGGATGGGACAGCTCGCTCAACTTTCTCTATCCCCTGGTCATCATTGTCGCCAGCGTGCTGCTGCCGCGCGTGTGGGCCCACCTCGTGGCCGCCCTGGCTTTCATTCTTTACGGCACCGTGCTGGAACTCAGCTACTATGGCGTGGTTCCTTCCTACTGCACCACGCATCCCGGCCTGAAGACGTTGCAGGCCATCATCTTCGTCAATCTTTTTGCCTTCCTGGCGGTGGCTTACCTGGCGGGACTGCTCACCGCAAAACTGCGGCAGGTGGGCGTCCAACTGAAGGACACCAGCGGCGCGCTCGAAAGCCTGCAGGCGCTGCACGAAAATATCATTCACTCCATCAGCAGCGGGTTGATCACCACCGGCCTCGACGGGCGCATCACGCTGGTCAACGCCGCGGCCCAACGCCTTCTGGAGCGCACCCCGGCTGAACTTTTGGGTGCGCCGGTTCATCAGCTGTTTCTGGATCCTTTACCCACCGTGGAATCGCAACATACCCATGGGGAAGTACGCTTCGATCCTCCCACGAAATTCCGCAAGACGGTTCGGGTACGGGTAACCGCCTTGACTGTGCCCGAGCGCGGGGATCTAGGGTACGTCTATGTTCTCGACGATCTGACCGAGATTCGCCGCCTCGAACGCGAAGTGCGGATGCAGGACCGGCTGGCCGCTGTCGGCCGCTTGGCTGCGGCCATCGCGCACGAAATCCGCAATCCGCTGACTTCCATTGCCGGTTCGGTCAGCATGCTTTCCGGCGTCCCCGAGATGAACGAGGATCACCGCCGCCTGCTCGACATCGTTACCCGCGAATCGCAGCGGCTGAACAGCATCATCACCGATTTCCTGGCCTACTCCCGCACCAAGCAATATCACTTCGACAAAGTCGACCTGATCCAGCTGGTCGAAGATACGTTGACGCTTATGGATCACCGCATGACGGCGGAGAAAACCGGCATTACGATTGAGCGCCGGTTCGCGGTGCGGCAGGCCTGGGTCATCGCCGATGGCGACAAGATCAAGCAGGTGTTTTGGAATTTCTGCGAGAATGCCGTCCGTGCCATGAAAGGCGGCGGTTCGCTGACCGTCACTCTCGAAACTCTGGGGGACGACTGGCAGGTTGGATTCACTGACACCGGTGCGGGCATGAGTCCGCAGCAAATCGAAAAAATCTTCGAGCCCTTCCAGTCGAACTTCGAGGGAGGCACTGGGCTGGGGCTGGCTATCGTTTACCAGATTGTGCAGGCGCATGAAGGCAAGGTTTGGGCGCGCTCCAAGCCAGGGCAGGGAACCACGTTCGTCCTGAGGTTGCGCCGTCTCGATGCGGAACGGCCCGCCTCCACCGATGAGAGTGTCGCGGATAAGGCTCGGGTGCCGGTCGCGGCGCGGCCCGCTGCGGCCGCAGCCGCAGGAGGTTTGCGTGGCTAACATCCTGGTCTGCGACGACGAACGCTCCATCTGCGAAATGCTCGACATCTCTTTGCGCCGCGAGGGACACCGCGTGGAGACCGTGCAAGCGGGGCAGACGGCGAAAAACAAGATTGACGGCGCGCTCTACGACGTCATCATCACCGACATCAAGATGCCGAACATCGACGGCATCGAAGTGCTGCGCCACGCCCACCGCGTTTCGCCCGACTCCGCCGTCATCCTGATCACCGCGGTCGACGACTACGAGGCCGCCGTCCAGGCGGTAAAAGCGGGAGGCGCCACCGACTACATTCGCAAGAGTCCCGGGCTGGTCGATGAAATCAAGCTGGCCATCAACCGCGCTCTCGAGAAACTCAATCTGAGCAAGCAGAACTTCGCCCTGCGCCGCGACGCTGCCACCCGCAATTCGCTCGATAACATCATTGGCTCCAGTTCCGCCATGGAGAAGCTCAAGCAGACGGTGCGAATCGTCGCCTCCACCGCCAGCACCGTTCTGATCCACGGCGAAAGCGGCACGGGTAAAGA
>JADGNP010000516.1 GCA_017883425.1 Candidatus Sulfotelmatobacter sp.
AGCTGCGGATCTGGTCATCGAGCCCGAGGTGGCCGGATTCGGTTATGACGACTTCAAGCGCGCCGACGACCTGATTCACGCCGGCGAAGTCGCCATGCGAACCGCGCTGCCCGAAGTGCGCAAATGGCTGGAGACGCCCGCGGAAGAGACTTATCCTGCCGTGGAACGTCGCGCCTCCGCGCGCATCTCGCCCATGCCCGCGGACTAGCGCACCAGCGCACCAAGGTGTTTCTTCTCACCTTTGCTCCCCTCCACGTCGGCTATCCATCATGAGTTGGGAAAATTGCGTCGGACCTATAATGATCCAGCCCCAAAGGGGCGGCATTCGTTAGCCCCGGACGTCAGTCCGGGGTCCTAGTGGAAAGGACGAACGAGTCCCGCAGGGACGGCACTCCTTCTCACGCGCACTCTTTAGCCCCCGAGGTCCACTGACTTTGTCCGGCGAGAACATTTGTAAGGCGGGTTCTAGTCATAATTCTTAGGAGGGTTTGATCGATGGCAAGATCCGTGAAGTCGCACAATCGTCGAGTCACACCAACCCAGCCTGCCATCCTGAAAGCCGGGAATCCTGGCAGATTCAGAGCGCGAGAGCCCGGTTCAGCGAGGTCTTCCGGCGGGCGCGAACCGAGGGGCCGCAGCGCATCACGCGGCAAGGCAAGGACGGCGTAGTGTTGGTCACGGAGGAGCTATACGACCGGCTGGTAGGCAAGTCTCATCAGCCCAAGAGTCTTGTACGGTTTTTTCGGCAATCTCCATTGGTAGGCGTTGACCTTGATCTGGAACGGAACTGCGACGGGGGATGATTCATTTTCCGGCAGACTTAGATCGCGACGGTCCAGGCGAGGGACTCACCCGCAAGCCGCCACTTTCTCGGCTTCTTCCTGAATCCTCTTCCACGCATTCTCCACGTGCCGCGCCTGCGTGTGGGTCTGTCCGACGCTGAGGCGCAACGTCAGCTTGCCGTTCACCTTGGTGTGAGTGAGGAACAAATCACCGCTGCGGTTCAGCCGATCCATGATGCCCTGATTCGCCGCATCTCCCCCCTTGTGCCGGAAGCAAACCAGATTCAGCGGCGCGGGCGCCGCCAATTCGAAGCAGTCATCCTTCCGCACCCATTCCGCGAACTGCTGCGCCAGCTGCACGTGCTGGCGAATGTGGTGCTGCAAGCCTTCCACGCCGTAGTGACGGATCACGAACCACAGCTTCAGTGACCGGAAGCGGCGCCCCAATTGAATGTGCCAGTCCCGGTAGTCGATCACCGCACCCGACTCGGTAGCCTGATTCCGCAAGTACTCCGGCAGGATGCTCAACGTCTGGATCAGCGCTTTCCGGTCGGCGACCCAGAAGCAGTTGCAGTCGAAGTTGGTGAACATCCATTTATGCGGATTGAAGTTGTAGCTGTCGGCGAGTTCGACTCCGCTCTGCAGGTGGCGGAACTCCGGGCAGAGCATGGCCGTGCCCGACATGGCCGCATCCACGTGCAGCCAAAGATTGTGTTGGCGGCAGACTTCGCCGATCGCGCCGATGGGGTCCATCGCGTTCGAAGAGGTCGTCCCCACCGTCGCGCACACCATACACGGAGTCAGCCCCGCGCGCCGGTCCGCTTCAACCTGGCGTGCGAGTGCATCCGGTCGCATGGCGAGGTTCTGGTCGACTTCGATCAGCCGCAGATTTTCCACGCCGATGCCGGCAATCATGGCAGCTTTTTCCAAGGATGAATGAGTTTGCGTCGAAGCGTAGGCGACGAGGCGCCCGTCGCATCCTTTCTTGTTGCTGGTGTAGCCCGTGGCGCGTTCGCGCGCCGCTAGCAGTGCGCACAACGCGGCGCTCGAAGCCGTGTCCTGAATGACGCCGCCGCCCGTATTCGACGACAGAAATTTCGCGGGCAGGCCGAGCATGGCAACGAGCCAGTCCATCACGTGCGTTTCCAGTTCCGTGCAAGCCGGGCTGGTCGACCACAGCATCCCCTGCACGCCCAGGCCAGAAGAAAGAAGATCCCCCAGAATTCCGGGTCCTGATGCGTTGCACGGGAAGTACGCGAAGAAATTGGGCGACTGCCAGTGAGTGACGCCCGGCAGGATTAATCGCTCTACGTCTTTCAGCAAGGCATCAAAGGGCTCGCCCTGCGCCGGAGGATTCACCGGAAGTGCAGAGCGAATCTCTCCCGGCTTCACCTGCGAGAGCACAGGAAACGATTCGATGCGCGAGTGGTAGTCGGCGATCCAGTCCACCACGGCGTGGCCGTGGCGGCGGAATTCTTCGGGCGTCATATGGAAAGACTTTTCGTCGGACACGTTATTCTCCAGGTCCCGCTACTTCAATCGTCCAAAGTACACGCGCGTCTTGTAGTCGACTGCGACGTGTCCTGCCATGGCATGCGCCATAAAGATTCGCTGAAGTTCGGCCAGCATAGGCGCATGCTTGGGATGTTCCGGTCCCGGCGCGTACGACGACGACATGAGTCGCCCTTCCATCCCCGCATAATCGAACTCCTGCCGCATGACGAACACGCGTTGTTGAAATGGCGCCGGGTCGAAGAATTCGTTCACCGCGTCGGTGGTCCGTTCATGCCGCACCTCTCCGTAATCCGTGCCATAAGTCGAAAGCAATTGCTCGTAATCGCGCAGAAAGGGCGTAGCATCGGTGACCCGCTCATTCCACAAAAGCACCAGCCACCCGCCAGGCTTAAGAATTCGCCTAAACTCCCTTTGCGCCCGCTCGCGGTCGAACCAATGCGCCGCTTGCGCCGCCGTCACAAAGTCGACGCTCTGATCCGAAAGCGTAGTCGCCTCCGCAGTCCCCGTGATGCTGGTAAAGTTCGCGAAGCCCGATAGCAGGCGCTCGCCGGCTTGCCGCATCTCTGCATTCGGCTCGATCCCGAATACGGCATTCCCATTCTCCAGCAGTCTGCGCGTCCAGATGCCCGTCCCGGAGGCAATGTCTGCAACTATATGCCCCGGCGCAAGCCCGCACTCACTCTGCAAAATCGCCAGGGCTTCGGAAGGATACGCCGGCCGGTAGCGGATATAGTTTTCAACGCGATCGGAGAATCGGCTGGTAGCGTTGGGGGCAGGCATAAAGATGCAACCTGGCAAGATCTTTCACCTTGCCAGAAACTCATTCTAACGGCAGGATAGAGATGTTGTCCCTCCCCGCTGGGTCAGTAGAATCTGCCCGCCGGGTACTCCAGGCTGGAGTCTCGCGGCAGCGAAGGAAAAGTGAATTCGCCCCGGATCGCAGCCCATACAACTATGCGAGTAGTCATCAAAGTCGGTACCAGCCTTATCGCTCCCGGCGGGCAGATTGACATCAACCTGCTGCGCGGCATGGTCGATCAGTTCGACCTGTCGAAGAACGAATACCTGATCGTCACTTCCGGCGCGATCGCCGCGGGTATGTCGGGTCTGGAACTGCGGAAGCGCCCCAGCGGTGTTCCGCGCATGCAGGCCTGCGCCGCCGTCGGTCAGAGCAAGCTGATGCATACCTACGAGCGCCTGTTCTTCGGCAAGAAGGTGGTCGCGCAATTGCTCCTCTCCAGCGACGATTTCACCTCGCCCGTGCGCTACCGCAATCTGCAGAACGCGCTGGCCGAGTTGCTCGCGCTGGGCGTCGTGCCCATTGTGAATGAGAACGACAGTGTCTCGGTGCGCGAGTTGGAAGGCGCCTTCGGCGACAACGATGAGTTGAGTTCGCTGCTGGCCACGGCCGTCAAAGCCGACTGGCTGCTGCTGCTGACCAACGTCGATGGATTCCTGGTTCCCAACGGCCGCAAGAAGCCGCGCCTGCAGCGGGTGATTCGCAAGCTCACTCCCGCGCTCGAAGCGCAATGCAACGGCAAGAGTTCGCAGGGCCGCGGCGGCATGATTTCCAAACTGCGCGCCGCCAAACTGGCGAGCGAGGGCGGAGTCCACGTCTCCATCGTGAATGGGCGGCATCCCAAGGCGATCACGCTGGGCATGGAACGCAAAATCGGAACTTATTTTCCGCCACAAAAAGACAGATAATTAAAGACCCATGGCCGCCACTCTCACCACCGCCGCTTCGACGCAAGAAAAGCTGCTGCGGGCTCG
>JADGNP010000096.1 GCA_017883425.1 Candidatus Sulfotelmatobacter sp.
TAAGCTGCTTTACGCTGGGATTGGCTTCGAGAGCGGAATCATGGGATCTTGAAGGGACACCTGCTCGAACAGGCTGGTGCCTTTCATGTCATCGGCTGCCTGTTTTTTCGCTTTTTTCAATTCGTCCTTGGAGTTGGCATTCGCGGCCATTTGCTCGATCGCTTTCTGCAATCCAACCGAGCCCTTGCCAGTGGTTTTGGCCTTCAGATCGGCGAATGGGAGCTTCAGATTTTGCGCCAGATGGATGGCCGTAACGCACTGCTCCAGCGTCTTGAACCCGGCACACGCCTGCTGCGGGCTTAAGTCCGCGGGCAGCATGTCTTGTAGTTTGGCAGAGAGTCTGGCATCGTCGTGCAGCACTTGCTCGATCGACTTCATCTGCAGGTTATTCGCGGGTCCGTTATCGGGCTCACCGGTGTTTCTTGTGGGCTGAGATGAGCCTGCCGTCCCAGGGGTCTTGGCTTGTCCAAAAGCCATAGCGCATGCCAGAGACACAAGCACTGCCGCCCTGCCGACCATAGTCACGTCCTTTCCAAAACGCCGCCGCTCCGCGACAGGGAAACCATACCCGTGCCGCCGTGCCACGTGCTGTTGAACCGCTCTAGAACTCAAAGTTGGCGCGAACCTCGATCACTCTCATTCCACCATTAGATGGAGGAATAGGAGCCGATCCGCCGACCGCCGAGGTCACTCCGAAACTGCTGTCCTGGACACCCGCGTCTCCAACGTCCCATCCTGGATGGTTGAAGGCGTTGAGGAATTCGCCTTGGAGGCTGAACTTCAAGCCCTCCTTGATTGCAATTGCCTTGCTGATCGACATGTCCGTGGTGAAGTGGTGCAGACCATAAAACCACGGACGATAGCCGATCGAGCCCGGCACAGCGTTGGGCGTGATCAGAGCAGCGGCCTGCCCGCCGCTGCCGATGAACTTGGGATTGATCCAAAGCCTCGAATTGCAGGGTGTGCCGGGCACGGTGGCGTCGCAAGCCGGGTTTCGATAGACCCCAATGGCATGCTGGATTTGGGATGCGGTCACACCGTTCAGGACAATCCCGCCGTCAAAGAGATTGTTGAAGGTCTGGTTGCCGCCGCCCAACTGAAACGGCGCACCGCTCGTGTACTGGAAGATCGTCCCCAGGGTCCATCCGCCTACCAATCGATCCAGCAGGGTATTACGGTTCAGGAAAGATCTCCCTTTTCCAAACGGAAGGTCGTACGTGCCATAGGCGTGAAACACATGGCGGCGATCCGCACCACCAGGACCATAGGCCAGCCGCAAGTTCCGCAGTGTGTACTGCTGGGTCATCGCCAGATTCTTACTCCACGTGTAGTTGGCATTGAACTGCATGCCATGCCACGACTTCTGACGGAACTCGACCTGGAGGCCGTTATAGTTCGAATAGCCGACCGCGTTCAAATATCCAACACCACCGCCAGCGTTGTAGGGATTGGCCTGGAATAAGTTGACTGGATAACTTCCCCCCGCTCCGCTGTATCCCAGGTTGTTTTGACATGCACTCCCGGCCATCGAGGACGTAGGAATCAGATTACAAAAGTAGTTGGCATTGAAGCCAAACGGGCTTGCGATCTGGTTCGCCATAGTTCCAACCTGCCCGAACTGCAATTCGTGAATGAATGGGTTGTTGGGGCCGTAGTCAACGAAGGGTTGGCCGGTGTCCCCAGCCGGTTCGCCAGCAAACGCCGCATCGAAAATAGGCGTGGGCTGCTGACCGGGATAGCCGTTGTCAGCGAATGAAGTTATCCCGTTGGCCTGGTTGATCGTCAGATTGGCCTGTGCCGCCTTGAATTGTTGCAGGAATCCGCTCTCAAAAATGTTGGTCTCGTTGATATTCAGTCCGACCCACTCGTGGATGCCACGGTTGCCGACGTATCGAACTTCAATGGCATTACTCTTTCCCAGTTCGCGCTGGAAGCCGACGTTCCACGATTGTATGTAAGGCTGCGCAATATGCGGATTCATGCCTTGGAATGCGGACTGCCACGCCCCCGACACCTCGGAAATCTGGGCGGAGTAACTGGTAGGCGTGACCAGGAACGGCGGAATCGAACTGGGGTTGTTCACGTACTGGTCGTAGTGCACGGTCCCGGCTTGATACAAACCTGGCCCTGGAGATGAGTTCCCCTGCGTCTGGTAGTTCTGATAGAAGAATGATCCGAAGTTCGAGGCATACTGCCAGAAACTTTGGTATTGTTCCGTGTAACGGCGCAGAGAATACCCGGCGCGAAACACGGTCTTGCCACCTCCCGTCAGCTTACCCAGGATTCCTTCCGTGAACTGTGGGCTCCAGGCAATTCCCAGGTTTGGTTGCGGGCTTACATTCCACGGACTGTAGGCGTGCGAGCGCGCGATGTACGCCGGATTTGGGTCGCCGGGAAGAGAACCGGGATTGAAGAGATTGTTGAGACCGCTGGGTCCCCAGAGCCCGGGCCCCGTGGGACTGTAATAGATGCCGTTCAGGTCGTGGTCGTCTCCGGTGAAATCCCAGCGCATCCCGTAGTTCACGGTGAGGTTTGGTCGCAAGCGCCAGGAGTCCTGGAAATACAACCCCCACCCCTTTTGCAGTTCGTCCAGATTGAGGGCGCCATATCTCTGATATTGGTGAGTCTTTGGATCGATCGGGTGGCTTCCGGCGATAATGCCGATATCCCCGGTCAAGATTGCATAGTAGCCCTGCATCGCCCCGACTTGATCTGGCGGAACATTGGCTAGTGCCGGGTTGCTCGTGTTGAAAACGTTGTTCATCGGGTCACCGGGCCAATCACCAAAAACCACGTTGTCATAGCCCTGCGGAGGGTTCCAATAGTGGTCCTGCTCCCGGTAGAAGCTGCCTCCAAAGCTCACGTTGTGGGCCTTATGCTGCCACACCACATTGTCGGAGAAGCTGATTAGCGGATAAAGGTTGGTGATTCCCGAATAGAAAAACACGCCTGAAGACGGATTGAGATTGTCCGGTCCAGCCCACCAGTTGATGGGATATTTCTCATTGTATTTGCCCGCCCGCGATTTGGGATTCTGGTCCTGAAAGTTGTAGAGGTAACCACCGCGAAACTGGTTGATCAACGTGGGGCTGACGGTCCAGTCGAAGCCCAACGAGGCGGTGTAATCCCGCAAGCGAAACCCGTCGGTCATAAACGCGAAATCCGGTCCGGGAAACTCCTGCGCGTTGACCGTGGGCTGAGTGATCTTGGTCTCGTTAAATGCGAAATTTACCCGGAACTTCTGGGTGGCGTTGTAATCCACACGGAGAGTCGGATAGTAGAAGTACTGGTTGTTAGGCTCATGGAAATCAAGCGTCTGCGCGTTGTAGACGCCCGGTATGGTAACCACGGTCCCGTATTGCAGAGACTTATTGATGAGTGAAACCTCGTTGGCAACGGAGGCGTCCATCTGGGTGGCGAGACCTGGTTGTGCGCTCGCCAGCGTGAACAAGTTGACTGTATGCAGCAGGCCGTCGTCCGTGCCCTTATACGTGAAGTTTCCCTGCTGCATGGCAGGTGTCATGAAGGTCGATGGTGGGAAGGGTCCGTTCAACCCCAACTGCTCAAAACCGGGAATACCGTCCCGCTCAAAACCGAAGAAAAAGAACAGTTTGTCCTTGAGAATCGGACCGCCCACGCTGCCGCCCAGGTCGGTTTTGTGATAGAGAGGCTTGGGAACTGGGTTTCCGATCGCCCCGGAATAGTCGTTCATCCACGAGTTCGCGTTAAGTGAGGAATTCTGCAGGTCTGCAAATAGCCGCCCGTGGAAACTGTTGGTGCCGCGCCGGGTGACGTAGGTGACCTGCATGTTGGCCTGCCCGTAGCCCTGGCCGGCGTCTAACTGGTCGGTCTGAACCGCCATTTCCTGGATGTTTTGAATGCGCGGAACAACAGCTATGAACCCCGGCCTCGGGGTGGCGTTGCCGTTATCCTTGAAGCGACTGGATTGGGCAATCACACCGTCGATGCCGACCATCTGCGCCGCGCCGGGCAGACCGTTCCATGTGCCGCCCGCGTACCCTGGGGTGAGCGCCCCTAAGAACGTCAAGTCGCGGTCGACCAGCGGCAGATCTTCAATCTGTTTGATGTCGATGTTGGAGCCGATGGCGCTGGAAGTGGTTTCCACCAGCGGCGCCTCGTCTGCCCTTACCACGACGGTTTCCAGAGCGGCGGCCACCTTCAACGTCACACTCAAGTCCGTGACGCGGGCTGCATGCACCGTGACGGAATCGTAGACCACCGACGCATATCCGGCCATGGAAGCGGTGAGCTTGTAGGTCCCGATGTTCAGTCCCACAAAGCTGTACGCGCCACTACTCTGGGTCGCAGATTTGCGGACCTCGTTGGTGGAAAGGTCCTGGAGACTGAGTTCCGTCCCCGGAACTACCGCGCCTGTCTGATCCACCACGGTGACGGTGATCGTGCCCTGAGAACCGCTTTGGGCACTCAAGAAGACTGCGGTCGTGACGATCACTGCGCCAACGGCTGCCAAATACCAGAGTTTGCTTTTCATCGTGTACCTCCCTGATCCTAGGAAAACGTTTACTAGAAACAGCCAAGCTCTTTCATGCTACCGAGCAAAGGATATTATATGCAGAATATAGAGAGAGCGTTGATAATCTGAATCACATCCATTTGTCAAGCGCAAAAACCAGGCCTTCTGCGGCTCGCGACAGACAACCAGGGTTTGCTCCTCCCCAGGGCGACTCTTAGGCAAAGAGTTCCTGGTTGACAAATGAAGCGCATAAAGTATACAAACTTTGGCAAACGTTTGCCCAACCTGTGCTTCAGGCGATTATCTTTCGACCGCTGCGAAATCGTCCCTACGGAGTGGCTTGAGTGCTTGACACTAGAAAAGCGCAATTGCGAAAGCTCATCCTCATAATCGTTTGCTCACACGGCATTCTTGCGTTAAGCCAGCAACTCGAGAACGATCAATTCAAGATCGGATTTTCCACGGCCGGTCTCACCAGCCTGAAACGGGCCCAGGATGTCTTTGATACGGACTACATTCTTGGAGGTAGAAGTCTTGGAGACGTACTGGTGCGTTACCGTGCGCCCGGAGAAGCCTGGAAAGAAATCGCGAGCGGGACTTCCGTTTTGCAACGTTCCCCTGGAGAAGTCACATATGAGATCGGCCGCGCGGTTCCGACCATTGCTACAGCCAGCCGCGCGAACTCCTCAATCGGGCCCTGGCGAGTGAGAGCGCTGAACGATCAAGCCGAGCCCAAGAATTCGCACGACAAAGGAATTCCCTTTTTTGCGTGGGGCGACCGGCACGGAACCGAGGAGTGGGTGGAATACAACTTCCACGGCCCAAAACAGGTGTCGTCGGTGGAAGTGTACTGGGCAATTGGCTCGTACGAGGACTACAAGTGGGATTTGCCAGTGTCCTGGAAAATCCAATATCGCGATGGCGATCAGTGGAAGGACGTTCACACTTCGGACAAATATGGCATCGCTCCGGATCAGTTCAATCACGTGAGTTTTGAGTCGGTGACGACGGCGGCTCTCAGACTTCTGGCAAAACTTCCGCAGGATGCAACGTCAGGAATCTACGAATGGCGTGTAAATACCGAGCACGGCAAGGAGGTCGAGTCCGTCCCGGATATCGCCGCGACAGGAGCGTTCCGCCTGGAAGGAGATTCTCTGGTCTGGACGATCGAGGTTCGCAATCAGACTTCACGGCGGCTTGAAGTGGGAGATCTCGGCGTCGCTCTCCCGTTCAACACGGAATACGTTCCAGACAAGACCGAGACCTACACCAAGCGGCTCATCCGGCATAGTTTCATCGGAGGCGACGGCTCCTACATTTTCTGGATGCGCTGCAATGGGATTGGGCCATTTCTGGTGATGGTTCCTGAGGAGGGGGCACATCTTGAGTACTACGATCAGCAGGAGGAGCGCAGCTTCACCGCTTATATTCATTCTGCCGCTCGTGGTGTAGACCTAGCGGCGAAGGGCGGCAAATGGCGATTGCCCAATACGATGCTCACATTGGCCGCCAAGGGACAGCCGGCCGATTCCGCGAAGTACAGCTTCAAGCTCCGCTGGGCGAAAGACTACGCCGCAGTCCGTGATGTCCTTTACCAGGAAGGCGGCGTTGACGTCAATGTTGTTCCGGGTATGACCGTTCCAACTGATTTGCCGACGATGTTCTCGTTGCGCACCCGCAATAGGATTCGCAGCATCGTGCCCGAATTTCCTGACAAGACTTCTGTGAAGCTCGTCGGAGAACGCGGCACGGATACCCATGTTTACTCAGCCAACTTCTCGCGCCTCGGCGAGAACAGGTTGAAGGTGCAATACGGCGACGGGAGATATTTGTCGCTGGAGTTCTTCGTTACCGAACCGCTGGAGACCCTCATTAAGAAACGTGCGCGCTTCTTGATGACGCACGAACAATGGAACGATCCCAAGCGCTGGTACAACGGCCTGTATTCGCAATGGGACATGAAGCACCAGATCCTGCGCAGCCCCGATGATCTCGACGAGCTGCAATCCTACGCTGTAGCTTGCGATGATCCGGCGCTCGGCAAAGCCCCCTATCTCGCAGCCAAGAATGTCTTCTTCCCTGATAAGGACGAGATCGCGTCGATCGAGAACTATATTCAGCATTATGTCTGGGGTGGTTTGCAGCGCACCGACAAAGAAACGTATCCGTACGGGATTTACGGAATACCGAACTGGAAAGTCAATCGCGAGAGTCCGGAAGACAATGAGCGCGGCAAGAAACACCTTTGGAGGATTTACGATTACCCGCATGTGATTTTGCTTTACTACAACATGTATCTCATCGCGAAGCACTATCCGGCGATGGTGCATTATCTCGACGCGTCTGCCTACCTTGAGCGCGCCTATCGCACCGCCATGGCTTTCTTCACGGTACCGATGGAGATCGTGAAGTGGTCCGCCTATGAAACCGGCACCTACAACGAATTGGTGATTTCGGACTTGATTCGTGTGCTCGAACAGAATGGCCTGACGAGCGAAGCCGACAAACTCCGCGCGCACTGGGAAACCAAGGCGGCATTCTTCATCAACCAGCATCCTGATCTGTTTCAATCAGAATATCCATTCGACTCGACTGGATTCGAATCGACACACGCGCTGGCGACATACGCGGTTCGGCGCCAGCAAGATGCGACAGCAACTGAGTTTCGCAAGGCCGTGAACTCCTCCGATGCCAATGACTTTCTCGAAGAGCAGATGCGCTTGAACGTGGCTGCTCGCGGCATGGAGCCGGCGTACTTCTGGCTGGGAAGCGACTACCGGGCAAGCGGCAATACCGCCTACACCCTCAGCTATATGTCTCAGATGGGAGGCTGGGCGGTCGAAGACTATGCGTTGAATTTTGCACGCGACCCAGTTCCGTATCTGCGCCTGGGGTATGCGTCTTATCTGAGCTCGTGGGCGCTACTCAACTCCGGCACAGCCGAGTCGAATTACGGTTACTGGTTTCCTGGCAAAGAGAACGATGGCGGCGCGGGCGGAGGATTTGAACCACGCCCCTGGGGGCGGGCCTGGCTCGGGAACAAGGAAATGGGGCACACTTCATGGTGGTACTCGGGCGAAATTGACTTAGGCTTCAGCGCAGCATTGCGCACTGCGGCGACGGTCATAAGCGATGATCCAATTTTTGGGTTGTATGCTTATGGCGGCAAATTGACGCGGCACGGCGCTTCGATAGAAGTGATTCCTAGAGATGGTCTGCGCGACAGGTTTGACGTGGTGCGCGGAAACACACGCTTCCAAATGCGACTCGATCGCGACGGCTTCGATAAGGGCCAACCGATCGTCTTCAGCGAGTCTCTAGATCGTGTGACCTTCAGGATTGAAAACCGTTCCAACGATCAACACGAGACGACGTTGACGTTGAGAGGATTGCCTTCGGGTAGCTATCGCGTTTTGTCAGCTGGGAAGCTGCTGTTGAAGTCGGTAATCAGCGATGGTGAAGAGAAGAACGTGAAAGTTACAATGTCGCCGGGCGGCGACTCTCTTGTGACAATCAACCGGGATTAGAACTTCGTCAACAGGGGAAGACGTGAGAAGACGTGGCGTTGAATGTCTCGTGCGGTCTGTCATCTTGGTTTTGTGCACGTTGCTTTGCTATCACAACCTATCGCACGCGCAAGACGAAGAAATCGAGCCAGGGCATTCGATCGGCAAAGTATCGACCGATGGCAATCTGGTTGTTATGGAGTTGGATGATGGTGCGCTTGGGAAGGCGAACCTGTTCGACCTGGTCGGCCAGACGCTCCGTTTCACACCGGATGGCTCCCAGTATCGTGTGGACCATGGACCGTTGAACTGGGATTCAGATTTCGGCTCTCAACTGACCGGCGCGGAAGTTACTCTTCATCAGTTTACTTTTCCATTCTCCGGCAAGAAGTGGGATTCATTCTTCGTGGGAACGACCGGATCCATCAGCTTTGGCACGCGCGAAAAAGACGACAGCCCCGACGGTTCTCGCCGCCCCGAAGGAGGCGTTTCCATCGGCCGATTCGAACCGCTGGCGGAGGCCGCCAGCACTCTGATCGACAAAGCGCCGGCCATCTGCGTCTTCTTTAAGCCGCGAATGTCCGGACCTCATTACGTCAAAGAGCTTGCCGATCGTGTGGTCGTTACGTGGGATACTACCGAGCCATTCGGGAACATCCAGGATTTCACTTGGTTCAAAACGATCAACCAGTTTCAGGTGGTGCTGCACCGCGATGGACTGGTTGAGATGTCGTACAAAGAACTCGCCGCGAAGGACGCCATCGTTGGTATCTATCCTGAACTTTCGGGCACCGGGAAGGCCTTGGCGACTGTCAGCGCAGAGCCACATCCAGCGTTGGCTGCACATCTGGATGTTCGGAACCTCAAGTTGTCGGTTGAAGATGGCATTCGACTGAAGGTGACGTTCGAAACGCGCGGGCCAGCGCTACGCGAAGGCGACCCTGCGGTCGACGGCCTTACTTACCGCGTTGTTTTTGATGCGCAAAAACCGATCTCGACAAGTGCGGATGCTCCCCAGACAAAGCTTGCATGGACGGCACGGGGGATTGCCTGGCATCAACGTCCCTCAAGGTACATCGCATTCGGTCCGGGAGTTTCGCGCAAGGTGGTAGCAAGCGGGAACACGATCACGCTCGAAGGAGTTCTGCCAGGCACGCTCCGCGGACTACAGCAGGTTTCGGTCTCCGCTGAAGTCGCTGCGTCTGGGAATCCCGAGCCTGTTGCCAGCATTTCGCCTCATGTTGTCCCCTTGTCGGGAATTCGCAATCCTGAAGTTCACCTTTCTTCTCTGACGCGCAAGGATGGCCCTTTAGAAGTAGCGTACGAAGCGTTCCACTACCTGACTTTGCCCAGGCCTCAGGATCTCTCCTGCACAGTGATTAAGGCTCTCGGGGATAAGTTCGATTTCCTCGCCTACTACTCCGATTTCCGCATCGATAACCAGGAAGCGGGGACTCCCAGCGACGGTCCGGTGGGAGGCAACGTGACCGGGATTAGCGCACCCATGCACGATCTTCAGAACTATTGCACTGAAGGCAGGTTTCAGTGGGGGTACGTGCAGCCCGTCTACGCTGGCTCGAACCAGATGCAGGAATGGCCGCCCGATGGAGCGCCCGTGGCGAGCGACCACGACATAACGTTCTACTTACACCAGCTTGCAGAGCGTTCTCCGGACGGAAAGATACTTCCCTACAACTATGCGATGTCGCAAATCGGGCACGAGATGGGTCACCGTTGGGCTGCGTTCGTGTCCGCGAAAGTCAAGGGCGAAGCAATTCAGCTCGGTCCGGTCCACTGGGCTCGAGGATTGCAGGCCCCGGTGGCGTTTCCCTACCAGCGTCCGACAGAGGCGTCCGCGATGGGCGGGAGCGTTTGGCAGGATAACTTTGATGGCACCTACACCCAGCTCGACGACGACTACTATGTGCCGGCAACAGGCTATTCCTATCTTGATCTCTACTTGATGGGCCTGATCTCTTCCACGGAGGTGCCAGACTTCTTCATTCTGCAGAATCTCGTGCCCGCCGGAAAAGATGCGAACGGCCATCCGATATTCAAAGCAGATCGAACCAAAGTGACAGTTCAAGACGTGATTGCGGCAGAGGGCACACGATCGCCCGACGTTGATCGCTCTCAAAAGAAGTTCAACACGGGGATTGTCGCTGTCGTGGAACACGGGCACCACCCGAGCCCGGAACTTCTGGAACGCGCCAACGGCATCCGCACGCGGTGGATCGATTACTGGGAAACGACCACCGGACATCGCGCATCGATGACAACGAATCCGCGCTGAGCGTCAAGTCGCAGCACTTTGATGAACGGAGTTCTCCGAAATCAGGACACCCGAATCCTGTGGATCTTCTTGAATACTTACACACTGACTTGCACACTCTTACAAGAACCGCTACTTATGTTATTTAATATCAACTACTTACTGGCAGACGCAGCGGACTCAAAATGGGGCGAGGATGTCGCCCACCCGATGTATACTCTGAGCTTTCCGCGAGCTGGAACCAAGTCGCGCGTCCGAACCAACCAACCTTATAAGTAAGGAGATCCACCATGCAGAGCCGCATCACTGGCACCACCATGCCCGTCCTGGAATTTGCCCTGGAACCCAATGAGACCATCATCTCCGAAGCTGGCGAACTCTCGTGGATGGGCAGTTCGATCCAGATGACCACGCACACCCAGTTCGGCGGCGGCGGAGGACTGTTCGGCGTGCTCAAGCGCGTGGCCGGCGGCGGCTCCATTTTCATGACCGAATACCGCGCCATCGGCGCCGCCGGCGAGCTCGCCTTCGCGACCAAGCTTCCCGGCCACATCGTCCCCGTGGAAATCTCGCCGGGACACGAGTACATGATTCACCGCCACGGCTTCCTCTGCGCCACGCCGCAGGTTCAGATCGGCGTCGGCTTCCAGCAATCGCTGGGTGCGGGAATTTTCGGGGGCGATGGCTTCCTGCTGCAAAAAGCCAGCGGACAGGGCACCGCCTGGCTCGAACTCTCCGGAGAACTGGTGGTGCGCGATCTTCAGCCCGGCGAAACTCTGCGCGTCCATCCCGGCCACGTGGGCGCGTTCCAGTCCAGCGTCTCGTTCCAGATCACGACCGTGCCCGGCATCAAGAACATGATCTTCGGCGGCGACGGAATTTTCCTGGCGGCGCTCACCGGCCCCGGCAGAATCTGGCTGCAAACCCTGCCCATCGCCAGACTGGCTCACGCCCTGGCGCAGTACATGCCCCATGAAGTTCGCAGAGAGACCGTGCAAGGCGGCGTAGTCGGCGGAATCGTCGGCTCCATCCTCGACAACATGAAGTGAGTCAGTCGGACCTCATCGACCCGGGGGAGTCGACGCCACCGGGCATTTGCATTCAAGCCCAGTCCATGCGTGCAAACGCGATTTTACGTCAACAAACCACGAGTCGTTCGCTGCCTGGATGCCAATGCTGACTTTGCTTGGCCACCATCAGCCCCCTCTTCAGGCCGTTATTACTGGTCGTGAAGCCCGATAAATCTGCCCGGCAAACGCTCCCAAACCCAGGCAAACCACACCCAAGCGGACCAGCCCGCCAAGATACGGGATGAACTCAACGATGGTGAGGAGCAACAGGCCCACCAGGAGTCCCAGCAACCAATCGCCCTTGGTGGCTCCTGCTGGCTTCAGAAGCATCCGCCCCAGGAAGGCTCCAACCCAAATCTTCGCCAGGTAGATCGCAGGCAGATACACCGCCAGCAACATTAGCGAGACTGGGATGCCAACCAGCGTGACGGCTGCCACGACCATGGCCACCGGCACGCCCGCCAGAACCCCAACCCCCACCCCGAGGCTGCTCCAGCCTGAGCCCACCGCCCGAGTCGTAGCCTGGAAGAAGGCGGGAAACAGAACCAGGCCCAGCCATCCCACCAGCATGGCGGCAGCGAACCAGACAGCTTGGTGGAGGTAGAATCTGGGGCGCGTGAACTGGTTCTTCCTCACCTGCACCTGGATGTCACGTTTGCCCGCAATGGTCGCGCCGTCGGCGATGTGCACCTCGTTCAGCTGGTGCACGCGAGCGCTCAGGTTGCCGCCGACCCGCGCCGTGTTCGTCAGCGTCAGGCTACCTCCAGCCATGGTCAGCTCGCGGCCGATGCTGCCGCTCACCTCGGCGTTGCCAGTGTAGATGTTCACGCTACGCTTCACCTCGCCCTCGAGGTTGACGTCGCCGGCGCCAGCCACGATACCGTTGCCCACATGGCCCCGGTCATTCACATGCAAGGACTGCGCCCAGCCGTAGAGGCTGTGACCCAATTGCCCGTCCAGGTCGAGCGACTGCGAAAAGTCGTAGATGCTGCCTTCCACGCTTCCGCTCACCACAGTTCTCTTGGCAAAACTCAACAGGTCGCCCTTGACGGTGC
Source organism: Candidatus Sulfotelmatobacter sp. (assembly GCA_017883425.1). Classification (GTDB taxonomy): domain Bacteria; phylum Acidobacteriota; class Terriglobia; order Terriglobales; family Acidobacteriaceae; genus Sulfotelmatobacter. The sequence continues at coordinate 12,399 of JADGNP010000096.1, forward strand.
CACGCACTTCCACGGTCCCGCCAAAAGCCAGCAAGTCCCCATTGACCACGCCATCTATGCGCACCGTGTTGCCGGTGGCCAAAAGGGTGTCGTCCAAAGTCTCGCTCGCCGGTACGGTGACGAAATCCGCGTGGCGCCGCTCCAGGGCAAAGCTGGGCAACGACAACATAAGTAGCATGATCAGCAGGCGCAAGCCAGGCTTGGGTAGCCGCCCTCGGCGTGCCAGCAGCAGTGCGCTGCCGCCCACCAGCGATACCAAAAAGAGACCCCCAACGACCGCAGCATATTCAGTCAGCATGGCAGTACCTCCGTGTGCAAAGTAGTCGGAAAGGTTGAACATCAGGTTCGTGAGTCCGTTTACGCTGAAGGGATTGATCCATTCCAGCGCTTCCGGAATTCTCAGCTCATCGAACCAAACGGAAACGATCGAACCTAGCGCCAGCACCGCGCCCATCACCGCCAGGTCACCCCACGCCCAGGACAAGCGCCAACGGGAGAAGACCTCGGGGCTGGCCGCCTCTTCTGGGAGGTCGCGCAGGCTTTCGCTCAGAACGCGGTTCTCGGCGCGCAATGCGTCCACCAGATCCCGGCAGCGCTGGCACGTGGCCAAGTGGTCTCGCAGGCGCCGTGCCTCATCCGCCGCTAGTTCGTCGTCCACGAAGATCGCGCAGATCTCTTCCGAATAACATTCCATGATCACTTGCTCCCGTGGGCCAGTTTCCGGCGCAGTTCCTGCTTGCCGCGAAATATCAGCGCCGCCACATGGTTCCTCTGCAGGCCCAACTGCTGCCCGATCTCGTCATAACTCAGCTCGCTGTAATAGCGCAGGACCAGCGGCACGCGATAGTTCTCCGGCAGGCGTGCGATGGCAGCCTGCAGCTGCGAGCTCTCCGCCATCCTGATGACCGTGCTCAGCGGCGACGGCTCCGAACTGGTTGCCTCGATGACCGCGGCTCCCTCTTCAACTTCCACAATCACCTGCCGTTCACGCCGACGGCGTCGCAAAACGTCAATGCATTGGTTGCCAGCCACCCGCAGCAGCCAACTGGGGAACGGTATCGAACCGTCGTAGCTCTCGATGGAGCGCTGCAGCTTGAGGAAGACTTCGCTGGTGGCGTCTTCTGCACTCTCCCGCGAGTCCAGCATGTAACGGCACAAGCCGAATACGCGCCGGACATAGCGGTGATGGAT
>JADGNP010000097.1 GCA_017883425.1 Candidatus Sulfotelmatobacter sp.
GTGCTGACGGCGGCGAGTAATTGCCAGGCGGTGCTGAAGGAAGGGCGGCAGTAGGGCAGTTGTCAGTTGTCAGTTGTCAGATCCTAGTTCTCAGTTCTCAGAAGAACCTCATTGTTGATTCTATGCGGAAGGTTACACGGCGGGCGCTGCTGAAGTCGTCGGTCTTGGGGGCGGCGGCTGTCGGGGTGCCGGCGTTTGCCGCCGGGCTTGATGCTACTGCGACCACGCGCAAAGGACGCGTTCATCAGTCGGTTTGTCAGTGGTGCTATCCCCACATTCCTGTTGATCAGTTGGCGGAGTACGCGGCGAAAATCGGGTTGCGGGGCGTCGACTTACTGCAGCCGGACGAGTATGAAATCCCGCGGCGCTACGGATTGGTGTGCACCATGGGATACGCCGGGGGCGGAGAGATCGGGAAAGCTCTCAACCGCGTGGAGAACCATGCGGCGATTGAGCAGGCGTTGCGCACGAACATTCCGCGGGCGGCCAAGGCGGGGGTTCCGAACGTCATTACTTTCTCCGGGAACCGCGGTGGCTTGTCAGACGAGGAGGGCGCGCGCAACACGATTGCGGGGCTGAATCGGGTCAAGAAGATTGCCGAAGATCATGCAGTGACGATCTGCATGGAGCTGCTCAACAGCAAGCGCGATCATCCGGATTATATGTGCGACCACACGGCTTGGGGTGTGCGCGTGGTGCAGGAAGTGAACTCGCCTAATGTCAAATTGCTTTACGACATCTATCACATGCAGATCATGGAAGGCGACCTCATCGACACGATCCGGCGGAACCTGCAGTGGATTGGGCATTTCCACACGGGCGGGGTGCCGGGGAGACACGAACTCGATGGGACGCAGGAGATTCAGTGGGACGGGGTGATGAGGGCCATAGCCGACGCGGGGTTCCGCGGGTACGTGGCGCATGAGTTTGTGCCGGCGGGAGATCCGCTGGTTTCGCTGCGGAAGGCGGCGGAGTTGTGTGACGTTTAGCAGGGAGCAAGGCGGAATACGAGAAATGATTTACAGCAACCAGGTCTGGGCCCGCGTACTATAATGCGGTCCGATACCAGGTTTTGGCGTTCTTGTTTCTTGTGGGCTGTGTGCGTGATCGCAACCGTCTGATCAGGAGCATCCGATGAAGATCCATTCCAAACTGATTTGCTGCGTTCTTCCGCTGGTATTCCTCGGCGGCTGCAAGAAGAGCGGCACCGAGGAGACCTCCGCAACCAAGCCAGCTCCGAGCACGAACGCCGCCCCGGCAAGCACCGCGCCGGCCGCAAACGCTCCCGCCGCCGCACCCGGCAGTGCGGACACGGGCGCATCGGCTGAGACCAGCGCCAAGATGGCTGCCGCCGATTGGGCATTGAAACAAGATGAGATCAAGAGAGATGCCAACGGCCAGTGGGCGATTCAGGCCACCGCGTCCTCCACCTACAATGACGCCCAAGGCACGGCTTCCTATTCGGCCAATCAGGCGACCGGAACTCCCAACGTCGATAAGTACGGGGATGACGGAGCGGCCTGGGCACCGAAAACCGAGGATGGCGGCATCGAATGGCTGGACTTGAAATACCCCAAACCGGTGCACGCCACGGAGATACGCGTGCGCGAGTCCTGTGGCTCGGGGGCCGTGATTAAAGTTGAAGTCTTTGATGAGCAGGGCGGGGCCCACGCCGTGTGGCAGGGCAACGATCCAACGTTGGAATTGAACTATCTCATGCTGAAATTCCCCAAAACCACCTTCAAGACTGACCGCGTCAAGATCACGCTCGCGACCAATGTCGTCCCCGGGTGGAACGAGATTGACACCGTTCAACTCGTAGGCACCGATCAATAGCAGTGATTGGAAATCGCTTAGGCTCAGAGCGAAAGTGCGGTAACTGCGGAGCTACCTATGGAAATCAGACTGACGCGCGACCAAAGAATTTGCGTCGGAGCGGGTGTAGGCCCCATCCTTGTAGCGTGAGACATTCCGGAACCCCTAGCCTGCTACGGCCCACCCGGCGCCGCGCTTCCTCCATTCCTCAGCGCCTGCAACTTTTCGGCGTGAAGCTGGTCTGTTTTCTCTCGATTCTTTCTCTCGTTGGGACTGCGCAGAGTCGCGTGGACAAACCGGCCACGCGGGCGGCAAAGCCTGCCGCGAATTCCGTCTCGAGCAATCCTTCTTCGAATCTTGACGTGCTGGCGGATCCTCCCGGGCTGCGGTATCAGGGCGTTCCAGCGGAGATCCCGCAGGATCAGGGAATGGCCGGGTTGCGCCTGGAACTGTTGAGGCTGGGGACTACGGCGCGGTTGATGCAGGCGGTGGCGCATCCGGATGATGAAGATGGCGGGATGCTGACGCTGGAGTCGCGCGGGCGGGGCGTGAGCACGCTGCTGATGACGCTGAATCGCGGCGAGGGTGGACAGAACAAGATCGGCAGCAATTTGTCGGATGTGCTGGGCGTGCTGCGGGCGGAGGAACTGCTGGCGTCGGACCAGTACTACGGGGTGCAGGAACGGTTCACGCGCGTGGCGGATTTTGGATTCTCGAAGAGCGCGGAGGAGACGTTTACGAAGTGGGGCGGACACGATGTGGCGCTCGCGGACATGGTGCGCGTGATTCGGACGTTTCGTCCGGACGTGCTGGTGCCGCGGTTTTCGGGGACGGAGAGGGATGGGCACGGGCATCATCAGGCGTCGAGCATTCTGGCGAAAGAGGCATTCCGGGCGGCGGCGGATCCGAAACGCTTTCCGGAGCAGATTGCGCAGGGGCTTGCCCCGTGGCAGGCGAAGAAGTTGTATATCGGGAATGTGTGCGGGTTTGGAGCGATGACGTGTCCGGACGCGGACTGGACGTTGAAGTTAAATACGGGCGAGCGCAGCGCGGATCTGGGGATGGGGTATGTGCAGTTCGCGATGCAGGGGTTGCGGCATCAATTGTCGCAAGGCGCGGCGAACTGGACGATTGATCCGGGGGACCGGTTTACGTTTTACCGGCTGGTGGATTCGGTGGTGCCGTCGGCGGCCGGGAAGGATGGGCACGAAAAAAGTTTCTTTGACGGAATTGACACGACGTGGCCGGGGCTGGCAGCGCGGCTGGGAGGGGAAGAGAAGAAAGTTCCGCGGCTGCGAATGGAGTTGGCGGAGATTGCGAAGCGGGTTGCCGAGGCGACGGCTAGTGCGAAGGGCAACGATGCGTCGGCTGCGGCTGCGCCTCTGATGAAAGTTGTGGCTGGGTTATACCGGGTGAGTAGCGAGGTGCGTGGAAACACGTTGAGCGCGGCGGCAAAGCTCGATTTGCTGACGCGGATCGCGGAGAAGCAAGGGCAGGCGGAAAGGGCGCTGAATCTGGCACTCGGTGTGAGCCTCACGGCGGATGTGTCTTCTGGCCTGGAACGAGATGTTCACCTCCTGAAGGAAGCGGACGCGCTGACCGCCGTTTCCCCAGGGCAAGAATTTCTGGTGGCGGTGACGTTTCACAACGGCTCGAAGCAGCCGCTGGTAATTGACCACATCAAACTGGAAGTTCCGGCGGGATGGAACACCATCAGCGGGAAGACGAGACCGGAGACCGTCAAGGCCGGAGAGGACTTGCACGCGAATTTCAGGCTGCGGGTACCCAAGGACACTGGGTATACGCGACCTTATTGGCATCGGGATGATCCGGAGACCGAGGCGGTAAATCACATCGATGATGAGAAGTATGCGACGCTTCCCTTCCCGCCTCCGGGGCTGCGGGCGCGGGTGGAGTATTCGGCCGGCGGGGCGGGCGCGGTGCCGACAAGGAACGGGATTACTACTGTAGTGGTGACGCCTTTCCTGGACGATGCGGGGAAGAAGCGCGCGCGTCCGCTGGCGATTGTGCCGGTATTTTCGGTGATGCTGGAGCCGGGCACGCAAGTGATCTCGACGCACCACGGATCGACCTCGACGGTTTCGGTGGGCGTGACGAGCAACCTTACGCACGGGGTGCACGGCGTGCTGCGGCTGGAATTGCCGGCGGGCTGGCGATCGGAGCCGGCGCAGTTTACGGTGGAGTCCAAGCCGCGCGGGGAGAAACAGGACTTCCAGTTCAAGGTCTTCACTACCAGTTTGCACGAAGGGCGGGCGACGGTGCGCGCGGTGCTGGAATCGGAAGGTGAAAAATACAGCGAGGGATACACCCTGGTCACGCGCGAAGATCTGGGGAGTTTCTATTACTACCAGCCGGCACGGCAGCGCGTGAGTATCGTTGACGTGCAGGCGCCGCACGATCTCAAGATTGGTTACATCATGGGCGCGGGGGATGACATCCCGACGGTGCTGAAGCAGGTGGGGATGGACGTCACGCTGATTCCGGCAGAGAAACTGGAGGGCGAGAATCTGAGTAAGTATGCGACGGTCGTGCTCGGGATTCGCGCCTACGACACGCAGAAAGAAGTTGCAGCGAATAACAAGAAGCTGCTCGATTTTGTGTCTGCGGGCGGCACGCTGGTGGTGCAGTACAACGCAGGCGTGGGAGACTTTAACGGCGGGAAGTTCACTCCGTATTCTGCGGAACTGAGCCGGGCGCGGGTTTCGGTGGAGGAGGCTCCGGTGGAGATTCTGGCGCCGGAGGATGGAGTGTTTCACTATCCGAATACGATCACCGCGCGCGATTTCGACGGGTGGGTGCAGGAGCGCGGGTTGTACTTCATGGATAAGTGGGATGACCATTTCACTCCACTACTGTCTTGTCACGACCCGGGGGAAGATGCGCAGAAAGGCGGGCTGCTGCGGGCGCAGTACGGCAAGGGGACGTACATTTATGCGGGGTATGCCTTCTTCCGTCAGTTGCCTGCCGGCGTGCCGGGGGCGGTGCGGCTGTATGTGAATTTGTTGAGCGCGGGAAAGCAGTAGCCAGTTGCCGGTTGCCAGTTGTCAGTAAGACCGCGGACCTCAGGGGCTGAGGCCCGCGAATCATAAGGGGGAATCGCGGCACGGCTGGAAGCCGTGCCCTTCCCAAACCCATTTGTAACGGCAGTCCTGGGCGTAAAGACGTAGCTTGCTACGTCTTTTTTCTTCGTAGTGAGAAAACGTTGCCAGCAAGGTCTGTACGAAATGCAATCCTCATCGCAACCTGCATCGCAATCCGTTGGAAGTTCTCCGGGCCTCATCCGCGGGATGGGGCTGGGGAGTGCGACTGCGCTGAACATGATTGACATGATCGGCGTGGGACCGTTCATCACGATACCGCTGATCGTGGGGGCGATGGGCGGTCCGCAGGCTATGCTGGGATGGGTGGTGGGCGCGCTGTTTGCGGTGTGCGACGGACTGGTATGGGCTGAGTTGGGCGCGGCCATGCCGGGATCGGGAGGATCGTACCGGTATCTGCGCGAGACTTACGGGCCGCAGAAGATGGGGCGGCTGATTTCGTTTTTGTTTATCTGGCAGCTGTCGTTCAGCGCGCCGCTGTCGATTGCGACCGGTTGCATCGGGCTGGCCGGGTACGCCGCGTACTACTGGCCGGGGCTTGAGACTGTGTATGCCCAGCACGATGCCGTGCTCCACATTCCGTGGGCGGGGCCGCTGCAGGCCAGCTGGATCGTGACTCCGGGAACGTCGATCGCGGTGGCGGTTTGCTTCCTCACGATGCTGCTGCTTTACCGGCGGATCACGGTGATCGGGCGGCTGTCGAAGGTGCTGTGGATCGGCGTGATGGGGACGATCGGGTGGATCATCTTCGCCGGGCTGACGCACTTCAATGCTGCACGGGCGTTCGACTTTCCTCCGGGCGCGTTCACGCTTTCGCACAAGTTCTTCATAGGGCTGGGCGGGGCGATGCTCATCGCCACCTACGACTACTGGGGGTATTACAACGTCTGCTTTCTGGGAGACGAGATCAAAGACCCGGGAAAGAACATTCCGCGGGCGTTGCTGCTTTCCATTCTGCTGGTGGCGTGTCTATATGTAGTGATGAATGTCTGCATTCTGGCGGTGGTGCCGTGGCGCGACATGGTGCAGGCCGGACAGAACAATAACGGGTTGTACGTTGTGTCGCTGTTTATGCAGCGGATTTATGGGACGTGGGCGGCGCGGCTGGTCACGGGGCTGGTAATGTGGACGGCGTTCGCGTCGGTGTTTTCGCTGATGCTGGGGTATTCGCGGGTGCCGTATGCGGCAGCGAAGGACGGCAATTATTTCCGGGCATTTGCCAAGGTGCACCCGGTACACCGGTTTCCGTATGTTTCGCTGCTGGCGCTGGGAGTGGTGGCGGCGGCGTTCTGTTTTCTACGGTTGAAGGATGCGATTGCGGCGCTGGTGGTGATTCGAATCATTGTGCAGTTTCTGGTGCAGGCGGTGGGACTGATCGTGCTGAGGATTCGCCGGCCGGAGATGCCGCGGCCGTTCCGGATGTGGCTTTATCCGTTGCCGGCGCTGCTGGCGAGCGCGGGCTTTCTGTTCATCCTGTTTAGCCGCCCCAACTGGCAGAAGGAAGTGCGGTATGCAGCCGTCATTCTGCTGACGGGTGTTGTCATTTATATGATTCGGGCCTGGAAGGATTCGGAGTGGCCGTTTGGGCAAGGGCTAAAAACAAAGGCTTAACCACAGAGGACACAGAGAACACAGAGGGATGGCTGATCAGATTACAGTACCGTCGGTAGGGGGCTCGAATCTTCGACGCGCGGATGCGGCGTGGGCACCCTTGGGCGAGCCGCTGTTTCGATCGTTGTGGATTGCCGCTGTCATTTCGTACACCGGCACCTGGATGCAGAACGTGGGTGCGGGCTGGTTGATGACGCAGCTCACGACCTCGCCGCTGATGGTGAGCCTGGTGCAGGCGGCCGCGGCGGTTCCGGTATTTCTGGTGGTGCTGCCCGCCGGGGCGCTGGCGGACATGGTCGACCGGCGGCGGCTTCTGTTGTTCACGCAGGGGTGGATGGTCGTGGCGGCGGCCGCTCTGGGCGTGTTGACGCTGCTGCATGCGGTGAATCCGTGGGTGCTGCTGGTGTTCACGTTTCTGCTGGGGCTGGGCGCGGTGATGAATGATCCGGCGTGGCAGGCGATCACGCCGGACGTGGTTTCGCCGGCGCGGCATGCTTCAGGGGTGGCGTTGAACTCCGCGGGATTCAACGTGGCGCGCGCGGTGGGCCCGGCGTTGGGCGGAATGGTAGTGGCGGCGGCGGGATCGGGATGGTCGTTTCTGCTGAATGCGGCGTCGTTCTTTAGCGTGATCTTCTTTTTGTGCAAGTGGAAACGGCCACCGCATGAGCCGTTGCCTAGGCAGCGGGTCTGGGATGCGATTGCCGAGGGCTTTCGCTACGTGCGCGGGGCGCCTGAGGTTCGCTCGGTGCTGATTCGCACCGGGGCGTTCAGCGTCGGGGCAACTTCCCTGCTGGCGCTGCTTCCGGTGATCTGCCAGCCGCATGGGGCGCAGGGATACGGATTCCTTTTGACGTGTTTCGGGCTGGGCGCGCTGACGGGAGCGGCACTGTTGCCGCGGTTGCGGCTGCGGTACTCGGTGGACGGGCTGGTGGCCGGCGCGACGGTTGTGTTCGCCGCGATGACATTCCTGGCCGGACAAACCCATGCTTTTGAGTGGCTGTGTCTGGTATTGTTTACGGCGGGAGCGGCGTGGATCGGCATTCTGGCCTGCTTCAATGTCGTGGCGCAGACGATGTGCCCCTCGTGGATGCGGGCGCGGGCGCTCTCCATGTATCTGCTGGTGCTGCAAGGAGGCATGGCCCTGGGCAGCGCGGTTTGGGGAGTGCTGGCCGCGCGGGAGGGCGTTCCGGCGGCTCTGGCATGGTCGGCGCTGGCGATGGTGGTGGGGCTGACCAGTATCCCGCGGCATCGCTTGACGGCGGCGGAGTTGAAGATGGCTCCGGCGGTAGTAAGAGACTAAGAGACCAAGGAGAAATCATGAACATGAGGAAGAGGCTGGGATTGGTTGCGTGCAGTTTGCTGGTGCTGACGATGGCGGCCGCGGCGCAAGCGGCCAAGCCGAAGGAGGAACGTCGCACGGTCACGCAGGTGTTGGACCGCACCGTCCTCAATCTTGAGCACGAGTTCGTTCCGGCGGCCGAGGCGATGCCGGAAGATAAGTTCGGATTCGCTCCCACCAACGGCGAGTTCAAAGGAGTGCGCACCTTTGGCCAGCAGATCAAGCACGTGGCGTCGGTGAACTACGAACTTGGGGCTGCGCTTCTGGAACAGAAGCCGCCGGTGGACATCGGCGACGAAGCGGGACCGGCCTCGATCACGACGAAGGCTGACATTCTGAAGTACTTGAAAGAGTCGTTCGAGTACGTCCACAAGGCGATTGCAACCATCAATGAGAAGAATCTTGTGGGAACCGTAAAGAGCCCGTTCGGAGAGGGACCGGTGACGCGCCTGGGTCTGGCCACCAGCGTGGCGTGGCATGGGTTCGACCACTACGGTCAGATGGTGGAATATCTGCGGATGAATGGGATTGTGCCGCCCGCGAGCCGATAATTGCCCGCCGTGCCCTAGGCGCGGCGGCGAGGGTGAGTCTGGAGGAAAGCGACCAGGCTGCTGCGGTGCTCCTCGAAAGTGATGCCAGGGTCCTTCGAGAAACGTTCCGGATAGGAATGGAGAGCTCGCAGGAAACTCTGCATCTCCCGGCGAACTTGCTCGTTCCCGGACAGCCGCTTGTCCCCCACCCGAACTTGACGCCTCTGGGACTTCATTTCCAGCGCCCCCTGCCCAGCGCACCCCTGCCTGCACTCCCGCGAACGCCTGAGCATTGGGCTGCTCGGGGCACCCGCCGATTCTGCTAATGGTAGAAACACTGAGGCCACAGATTAGTTTCGCAAGGGGGGGAATATCCAACCTACCCGGAATAGAGGGGTCCGTATGTGGCACGTTTGGGCCAGGGTGTCTTCTGTAGGGCGCCTCTGGTCAGGATCGGGCCAACGAAGAACGCGCTCCGCGCAAGGTGATCGACGTAGGAATCAGTTCGGCGGTGAGTCGACTTCGCGAGAGGTGAGCGGCGACGAGTCGGCGCGTTTTTTGCAGCGAAGCGCGCGGATCGAGGAAGATCAGCACCGAAGGGCCAGCGCCGCTGAGGGCCACACCAAGAATGCCGTCCTTTCCTTTTAGCTCCTGCAGAGAGGGCAGCAACGGGCAGAGAGCCGCGCGATAGGGTTGGTGGATGCGGTCTTCGAGAGCTGCGGAGAGAAGGCCGGGGCGTCCTTGTGTGAAGGCCGCGAGCAGGAGCATGGAATTTTGTACGTTCGTGACCGTGTCGGCGCGGGAATACTGTGCGGGGAGGACGCGACGGGCTTCCTCAGTCGAGAGGCTCTTGTCGGGGACGGCGAGCAGCAGGGGCCACTTCCCTTTCGGGCGGACGCAGGCCACCTGGGCTTCGGCGGCATCCTCGGTCAACCCAGACATGCGCGCGACGGTGAGGCCGCCCATCCAGCAGGCGGAGGCGTTGTCGGGATGGTGCTCACGGCGGGAGGCTTCGCCGACGATTTGCGCGTCTGTCCAACGCAAACGGCCAAAGTGCACAGCCAGAGCGATGCCTGCCAGCCGTGCAGCGGCGGAAGAGCCGCAGCCTTTGCCGATGGGGATGTCGTTGGCAATGCGCATCGCGAGCGGCTTAATATCGCGGCCCGCGGCTTGAAGCACTTCACGGTACGTGTTCAAGATGAGGTGTTCTTCGAGCTTTCCGCAGATTTCGCGGTCGCGGCCGGTGGCGGTGATGGAGAATTCATTGCCCGCGCGGGCGTCGAGCTTGATGTAGAAGTCCATCGCCAGCGCGGCAGCGTCGAAGGCTGGGCCGAGATTGGCGGACGTGGCGGGGAGAGCGAGGCGGAGTCGGGAGCGTTTCGGGTTTGGGGTTTTGGAGGGCATGTTCAATTCCGCTTCGGAATCCATCAGGGCCTGAAGCCCTGTTCCTTTCTCAGAGCTTGAACGCAGCGCTTGAAGCGCTGCGCCACCCAAAATCGCTGCGATCGTAGCGCCGCCGTCCCGGCGGCTGTCGTGACGGCGTCTCGCCGTCACTGCGAGGGCGAGACGCCCTCGCGACAGCCGGCAAGATGCCGGCGCTACAACTTCTCAGCGTGCTCCAGCGTTCGGATTACGGCGTCCAGCGTGGCGTCCAGAACGATGGGCGGACGGCGCAGCGGGTCCAAAGAGGCGCTCGCAGCTTCGCCGGGAGTGCCCTTGAATAAATCCCCGCGATGGAATTCCATGGTGAAGTCGGGATCCTTCAACAGGCTTCCGGTCAAGACCAGGATCACGGTTTCTTCCGGCTTCACGAAGCCGCTCTTTACCAGATTCTTCAATCCAGCCAGCGTCACCGCCGATGCCGGTTCGCATCCAATGCCTTCGGCTCCGATCTCGGCCTTGGCCTGAGCGATCTCGACTTCCGTGACCTGTTCGCAGGCTCCGCCCGTGGCTTCGAGAACGTGAACCGCCTTCTTCCACGAAGCGGGATTGCCAATGCGAATGGCGGTGGCGCGGGTCTCGGCCTGCACGCTGATCAGGCGCTTGCCGGCGGCTTCGCGAAGGGTACGCACCAGCGCGTTGGCGCCTTCGGCTTGAATTACGGATAACTTAGGCAGGCGCGAAATCAGGCCCAGGTCGCGCATTTCGACGAGCGCCTTGCCGATCGCGGAACTGTTTCCCAGGTTGCCGCCGGGGACGATGATGTGGTCGGGCGGCTGCCAGTCAAGCTGCTCCAGCAGTTCGAGCGCGAGAGTTTTCTGGCCTTCAAGACGAAAGGGATTAATCGAATTCAACTGGTAGACGGGCGCGCGCAGAACGAGTTCCTGCAGCAGGCGCAGGCAACCGTCGAAGTCGGTGCGCAACTGGCAGGTTACGGCGCCGTAGTCGAGGGCCTGGGAAAGTTTACTCCAGGAAATTTTGCCCTCGGGAACGAGCACCAGGCTGCGCATGCCTCCGCGCGCGGCGTAGGCGGCCATCGACGCAGAAGTATTGCCGGTGGAGGCGCAGGCGACCCAGCGAAATCCGGCCAGACGCGCGAAGGTCGCAGCGACGGTCATCCCGGCGTCTTTGAAGGAGCCGGTGGGATTCAGTCCCTGATGTTTCGCGAACAGACGCGGCACACCCGTGATGCGGGCGCACTGCGGAAGTTCATACAGTGGAGTGTTGCCTTCACGAAGGGTGATGGCTTGGCCGTCGCTCTCGAGTGCGGGAAGCAGATCGCGGAAACGCCAGACGCCGCTTAGATCGACGGCAGACTGGGAAAGGCGGCGATTGCGCCAGGTGGACTTCAGTTTCGCCGCGTCGGGGCTGGCCTCTTTCCACCGCGGGTAGGTGATCTCGAGCAGATCGCTGCAGTGGGCACAGCGAAAATTCTGACTCGCGGTGTCGCTCAGATCGCCGCAGGCGATGCAGCGGAAGCGGAAGGCCGCCTGACGCACGCCCGTCGCAGAGGTGGAGAGAGGAGGCATGAGCCTGATTTATTTCTTTCCCCGGAGATATTGGTCGGTCTTGTTGATCCAATCGGCGCGGGGCGGATTGAAGACGTCAAGGTCGACGGTATCTTCGAGCGCCTCGGCCTTGTGCGGCATGTGCGCCGGAATGCAGAGGACTTCGCCGGAGTGGACCACGATCTCTTTGCCGTCAATCCAGAACTTGAGCGCGCCGTCGAGGATGTAGGTGAGTTGCTCGTTGTGGTGGCTGTGCTCGGGGACGATACATCCTTTCTTCAACAGCACGCGCGCCACCATGATTTCCTGGCCGACCACGAATTGCCGCTGCAGCAGCGGGTTGAGGTCTTCGAGCGGGATGGTGTGCCAGGGAATGAATTGGAGAGCGGCGGTGACCGCTGCGCGCTTGGCGACAACGCGCTTGGCGCGGGAGTGGGATTTCGTGTTTTTTGCTTTCGCGCGGATGGACGTTTTCGTCTTCGGTTTGGTCTTCAGTTTCTTTTTCGCCATGGTGGTTCTCTAGTGATTCTTTTCTTTCGCCCCGATGGGGCTCTATCCAATACCCATCGTCCTCCCACGGCTTACGCCGTGGGCTGCATTCTTGCGCCGCCCTTCGACTCCGCTCAGGGCAGGCTTTCGCGGCTGGGTCAGTGGACCCTGCCGCCATATAGCTTCACTGCGGTGTCGTGCAGGTAGGCGTGGGCCAGTTCCAGCGCCCGGGCCTCGGTGATTTCGTTTTCCGAAACCATCTCGGCCAAAGCCGCGGCCAGCGCGCTGCGGGACGACTGCGCGCCCAGCCAGTAGCTCTCTTCCGCCCCCAGCACCTGATTGTAAGGGAAACAGTCGGTGCCGAAAGTGATCTTGTCGGGAAAAGTTTCCAGCCACATCTTGAGCGTCTCTTTGAAGGCGGAAGGATACTGGGCTAACTCGCCAAAAGAAGAATCCAGGTAAACGTTCTTCATGGCCGCAAGCCAGATAGCCTCGCGCTCCAGCGGATAACCGCCGTGAATCATGACGAAGGTGGTCGAGGCGTAGCGCGGATCGCGCAGCACGCTTTCCAGATTCATGATGTTGCTCTGCGACAGATTGAAATAGTCTCCGATGCCGATCGCGGTGTGAATGTGTACCGGCAAGCGCAGGCGTCCGCCTTCCTCGATTAGATAACGGAAGATGTAATCCTGGAACGTGCGGTAATCCTTTTCGTCGGGAACTCCGCTGGTGATGGAGTGCTGATAGATGCTTTCGGCCTGGGCGCGCGTGGGATCGCTGAACGTGGTGGGACGGAAATAGGCGACTTCAAATTTCATCGCAATGCCGCCACGCTTGGAATTGTCTTCGAGCACCTGGCTGATGAACTTCAGATAGTCGGCGAAGCTGGCGGGGAGTTTGTTGACGCTCTCCTGCTGCATCCAGCGGTGCAGCATCTTTTCCTGCAGCGGAATGAAGACGCCCTCGTCGGGGTTCCGCGCGGTCTCGTGCTCGTTGTTGAAGGGCCACATGAAAGAGTCGGCGAAGAAGACCCAGGGAAAACGCTTGGGATCGAGGTAGTCGGGCATCATGGCGCGGTTCGCCACGGAACTCTCGATGTTGATCTTGTCGAGAATCGAGTTGAAGTAGGCGGGGCCGGCGAGCTGCTTTTTCAGTTCCGTCTTTTTGTTGAGCAGCCATTTCGCATGGTCGGGAGAAAGATCGGTGTAGGGATATCCGAACAAGGCCTTGGCAGCGGCGGCAAGTTCGGGATTGTCATCGCGCGTGCGCAGAGCTTCGCTGGCGTTGGGCGGCGCGGCCATGGCGTCGACATCGGGATCGTCGGCGTAGCCGGGATGCGCGTGGTGATCGAAGGCGGGGATTTTTTCGATCTGCGGCAGCAGGCGCTGGTAGATTTGCTGGAGGTCGGGGCCCGGGAAGGGGCGGGCCTGCGCGGCAGAGAAGATGGAGGCAGCGATGACAGCAAAAAGAAGTAGTCCTCGAATTGCGAAACGCATGGAGATCCCTCAGGGGCTAGAGCCCGCATTATAAGTGGCTGTGAGCGCAGCGCTGAAAGCGCTGCGCCACCCAAAAGCTGATCGTTTCTATAGGTTGCTCAGCGAACAACTGCTGTTGCTTGCCAAGCCGTTGATACTCTTACAATCCGCTCCACCGCCTCTTGCAGAGTCGCCATCGAAGAGGCGAAAGAGAAACGGATGAACTCTTTGCCGGCCGGCCCGAAGGCGGCGCCGGGAAT
>JADGNP010000517.1 GCA_017883425.1 Candidatus Sulfotelmatobacter sp.
TCGACCTCGACTACCTCGCCGACTCCCGCCACTTTCATTTTTCGTCTTATTACTTGCAACGAGCCCTGCGTCCGCGAGTGGGTGAACTATTTCAACGGCTGAAATCGAAGGGCCTCACGATTTCTCTCGACACCAACGATGATCCCGACGATCGCTGGGAAGGCGGCCTGCACGAAGTCCTGCGCTACGTCGATGTGTTCCTGCCCAACCAGCGCGAAGCCTGCAAAGCGGCAGGCACCGAAGACCTGGAAGCCGCGATCCACAAGCTTTCTACGCTGGTGCCGCTGGTCGTGGTGAAGCTCGGCCGCAAAGGAGCCTTGGCCCAGCGCGGCGCCGAGCGTTTCACCAGCCCCTCGCAAGAAGTAGTCGCCGTGGATACGGTCGGCGCCGGCGACAGCTTCGACGCCGGCTTCCTCCACCAGTACGTTCACGGAGCTGATTTACCGGCGTGTCTCGCCAGCGGCAACGTGGCGGGAGCCCTATCCACAACGCGCCCCGGAGGCACCGAAGCCTTCCGTGATTCCGCGCACCGCGAGAGGTTTTTCCGGGAGCGTTAACTACTCATGTGGAGATGGCCGCCTCGGCCGTCCCGCCCGGGCGAAGCCCGGCGGCATCGCAGATACCGCAGGATCCCACGCGCTTTCCCGTCGCTGTATTATTTCGCGCTCACTTCCAGCAGCAAATGTTCCTTAAACTCGGTCTTCAGCTTGGGAGCCCTTCCCGCCTCAACCTGCACCGTGCCCATGTCTTTCCCATCCGCATAATCCACCACCCGATAACTCCCCGCCTTCAACCCGCGCAACTCCACCTCCCCCGCAAACGACCCGTTCTCTTTGGCCGCGAAAAACGCGTAGTACATCTTCCCGTCTTTCTCGATGGCATACCCCTCGGGTACGTCATACCCATAAACGTAGAGATCGCGAAACTCCCCGCGCGACAGCATCTTTTCGTTGTACAGGCTAATCCATTTCTTCCAGTGCGCTTCTTTCTCGCTGGTCAGCGCCACCGGCTTGAATTTCGGTCCCGGATCCGGCCACACGAATTTCGTGCCCAGCACTCCGCCGGTTCCCAGCGTCGAGGCGAAATCACTGCCGTGTTCAGTCCAGTTGTTTCCCACCCGCGTCATCGACGAGAGCTCCACATGATCGCCGTACACCGCCGCCTCCGGCCCGAGCAGCGCCTTATACATCTTGATCCGCCGCCGCACCTGCACCGCTCCCACCGGATCCGCCGTGACCGCCTGATCAATAAACGGCAGCCACGCCAGCGACGGCGGCGTCCCGCACGGACACGCCTGCGTCACGCTCTCAGGCTTGATCGCCCGTGTCGTCTGGAAGATAGTCTTGTAAACTTCGCCCATCGCGTTGACCGAATCCTGTGGTGATTTGTGATGATGTGCCGGGTTGTAGCACTTCGGAACGCTGTAGATGTTGTCGAGCTTCGACCCGTCGAATCCCCAGTCGCGAATAAATTTCTCCGTGAGTTGTTTGTAATAGCTCTGCACCTCGGGCACCGCCGGACACAGCGCCGCCAGATCACGCGTCATCCGCGCGTGTTTACCGTTCTTGTCCAGAATGAACCAGTCCGGATGCTCCTGCGCCACCTTAGCAACGACGTACTTGTGCGACTCCCATTTCCCCTGCCCGTCTTCCACTCCGAGCGGAAGCCACCACAATTGCGCAAGGATTCCCTGTTTGTGAAAATCGTCCACCATTTGCTTGATCGAATCGCCGGGAAACGTCTCCGCCCGCGGATTCCAGTCGCCATAAGTATCGAACCAGCGATCATCCAGCGTCGCCCACTTGATTCCGAGTTCCTTCAGTTTGGGCACGGTCCCCAGCATCTGCGCCGGCGTCACGTTGAATTCATAGCCCCACCCGCACCAACTCACGTTGTAGGCCTCGTTCGACGGCTTCGGAATCTCCCATCCTTCTTTCTGCAGCAGGCGCGACCACATGCGCAGCGGCTCGTAAAAATCTCCGCTGTATACCGCCAGAAAGCTGCGCGGCGTCGAATAACTCTCCCCCGGTTTCAGTACCGTATTCGCCGGGATCGCCACGCTCGCATTCACCCGCCCGTCGGCTTCCACCTTCACCGGAATCGACAGCGTCCACGGCAGCGTCTCCACATGCCCGATCGCCTCGCCCACCGACGCGGTCCAGAACGCGACCACCGGAATCCCGCCCCCGTAGCCGCCTTTCACCGCCTCGCCCATCGCGTTCGGCTGGGAAGAAACCCGCGTTAGTTTCTGCACGTCATCCTTGCCCCAGTCGTAGCTCGATCCCTGGAACGCCCACATATCGTACGGCTGCGCTTTCGCGTCCACTTGCTTTGCGCTGAAGCTGTGCTGCTGCATCAATACCTGATCAATCTGAAAATCCGTAGTTCCGACGTTTTTGTACGCCGTGCTGACTAGCGCGATGTTGGGAAGATCGTCGTACGCCTCCACTACCAGCATGCGCTCGATTCCCACTCCCGCCGGTGCCAGCGGACGCGCCGGAATCTCCACCCGTTTTCCGCGGCCGAGCTTGCCGCTGCTTTCTACAACCTTCGCCTGTCCAAAATCCGGCACGAAATCCAGTTCTTTCCCTTCGTGCACGATGGAGTCGCTTCCCCCAGTCGACCCCACGCCGGGTTCGTCCAGCGTCAACCGTTTGCCATCTTGCAGCAGACTCGCCTGCAGAAAGCCCGAGGGCAGAATCTGAAACTCCGCCGTGCTCGTCGTCAGCACGATCGGCCCTCCATCGCGCACCTCCACCCTGATGTCGGAAGGCCGCGACGGCGCCGGCTGCGGCTGCGCCGGAGGCTTGGAGCAACTGAGCGTCACCCCGGCAATTCCGGCGAGCGTGATTGCAAGAATGAAGGAATACAACTGAGGAAGGCTGTCCCGCCCGTACCACCCGATGCGCTTCATAGTTCCCTCTCACAGGTCTGCTGGATAACGAAAGTAAACACAATCTTTCGTAACTATACCGCAACCAGAGAGGGTCCGCGCCCTTTTCCTGTAAGCGACACATAAACGGACCAGGAGGGTGCCCCACCCTTCTCGCGTTCTTCGCGAGAGAGCCTGCCCTGAGCTTGTCGAAGGGGTGGGGGTTTTGACTTTCACTGCATCGATCTCAGTGAATGATCGATCTAGGGGTGATCGATCTCAGCGAATCTCGGCCAGCGAGTGCTCCAGCGCCCCGCGCTTCGGTGTAGGCATGGCGCCCACTTCGCTCGCCACCCACGCTCCCACCAGATTCGCCACTTCGTTCATCAGATCCAGCGACGCGCCCTGCAGATACTCATGCACCAGACCCGCGGTAAACGCGTCTCCCGATCCCACCGTATCCGCCACCGGCACGCGAAACCCCGCATGCTCGCTCGATTCGCCGTCCCGCGCCAGCAGACTTCCCCGCCCGCCCCGCGTGATGCAGACCAGCTTCAGATCATAGGTGCTGATCAAGCGCTGCGCCGACGACAACTCATCCGTGTGGGGAAACTTGCCCAGGCTCATGATCTTCGGCAGTTCCTCGTCATTCAGTTTGACGATGTCCGCCAGCCTCATCGATTCCGCAAGAATTTCGTGCGAGTAGTAAGACTGCCTGAGGTTGACGTCGAACACTTTCACGGTGCCCGGCGAAATGGCGCGAAGAAAATGTCGAATCGTCGCCCGGCTCTTCTCTGACCTTTGCGCCAGCGATCCAAAACAAACCGCATCCGCCTTTTCCGCCAGATGCTGCCACTCCAGCGTCCACTCCAGAGAATCCCAGGCCGCCGGATGCGCAATCTCAAATCGCGCCAGCCCCTTGCCGTCGAGTTCCACTTTCACCGTGCCTGTCGGATGCTGCCCGTCCGTCTGCACATGATCGATGTTGAGCCCCAGTTCCTCCATGCGCCGCAGCGCTTCCAACCCCTGCGAATCCTCGCCCACGCGGCTGGCCACAATCCCCTGATCGCCCATCAGCGACGTGATGTAGGCGAAGTTTGCCGGCGCCCCGCCCAGACACGTCCGCTCCGGCAACAGATCCCAGAGCACCTCGCCCAGCCCCACGACTTTCTTCTTCAT
>JADGNP010000518.1 GCA_017883425.1 Candidatus Sulfotelmatobacter sp.
TGATCACCGCCGACGAGCGTCTGGCCAATGCGCTCGCGGCGCACTTGCCGGTCAAATGGCTGGGCGCACTCTAAGCGGCGCCAAGGTCGTCTCCGGGGTTCATCTAACCGGCAGGGAAACCGCAGGTCCCCTCCACTCCGTTTCCCATTCCCTGCGGGAATCGGAAACTCCGGTCGGGATGACAGTTTGGTAACGAGGGCGGGCGGCCGCAGCACCGCTCCAATCCCAATGTTCTAGTCCCCGAGCCGCAGCACCTCGATCGTTCGGGTCGGCACTTCCTCGAAGATCAATTCTCTTTCGACATCCATTGCGTTTTGCCGGATGTGCCGAGGGATGTACCAGGCCACTGCAGCCAATGGAACAAAGACGACCATCCGCACAGGGTCGGAGAACGCCCACGACTCCAACTGCGGCGTCGCCACCGCAAACAGGAAAAATCCGAAGACGCATCCCAGCAGCGTCACGATCGAGTGTTGCTGGAAGAACGGAAACGAGCAGGTGAAAGGAAGTTTCCGGAAGCGAATCAGGACCACATCCGTCAGCAGCAGCGACCAGGTCACGACGACGAGCGTGTGCCGGCAGCCGACCAGCCAGCCTCCCACGTATGCGTAGATCGGAAACGAGATGAGCAGCACCCACGGCAATACCGACACCAGAATCACTTTTCTGGCCAGCGGTTCGCACTCGTGCTTCTCCGCGTCGAGCATGAGCCGAAAGATCCAGTTGGAGCGCAATTCGACGGGAATCTCGAACACCATGCGCAGGCCGACAATGATGAAGAAGGCAAGCACCAGAGGGATCGAGAGACCGTCGGCCGACACCATCGCTGTTCCCGGCGGCTCGCCATTTTCGAACGCGCTCAGCAGAGCCTGCGACGCGAGAACCAGACCCAGCCCGCCGATCGCTGCCAAAACCAAACGATGCGATTCGCTGCGGAACAGGGTCTTCCATACAAAGCGAAAACAGCCCTTCTGAAACGGGGTGCGCAGCACCCAGCGGTCGAACCCTTCTCCCAAGCGCGACCTTTTCGCTGCGCGTCCGGCGGACCCACCCTCGGTCATCTCCGCAATGCGAATGAAATGCCGGTGATAGCCCACGGCGTAAACGCAGAACGCGGTCACGATCACCGCCCCGAACCCGGGCAGGGCCAAACGCGCCAGTGCAGACAGCGCCGGATCCGCGCGGCCGCGCAGCGACTGGCAGAGCCCCAGAAACCAGCACGATGGCAGCAGGCGCGTCCACGCCGGCGGAGATCCCGCCAACCGTCGCAAAAAGTCGGGCAGTGCGAAACTGGTGCAAAGCAGCGTCACCAGATACACCACCACCAGCGCGCGTACGTAAGGCGCGATCTTTTTGAATGCGCGCGGCGGCAAGACCGCCATCCCCAAGCCCAGCACAGAGAACACGGCGAAGAACGAGAACACGCTGGCCAGCACGACTCCCAGCGCATGTACGGCCGCGAATCGCAGGAAGAAGAAAAATGCGTTCTGCGTCGCTCCCACCACCAGCGGGAACAGGATGGACGACGCCGCATTCACGTCGACCGCGATCAGGCCCACCAGAAACAGCACGGCGACGAGATTGGCGAAAAAAATGGTCCGCGTCGAGATGGGCAGCGGAACCAGATTCATATAGTCGCGGCGATCGGGGAAGATGGCGTCCCACCGCCACACGGCCACCGCGCCGGTCACGGCCATCGAAAGGGTAATGAAGAAATATTCATCGGGAATGGCGCTGGCAATGGGGTCAATGTTCGTAGCGCCGCGCATCCACTGCAGCAGCGTTCCGTACTTTTCGAACAAGAGGATCGATACGAATCCTCCGGGAAGGGCAAGTAAAGTGAGCACCAACCCGACGCCCAGATCGAGGCCCTCGCTATCGGAGTCGCCGCCGCCACGGAAGATGCGGGCCACAAAGAGTTGCACCATCCGCCAGAAGGGACGCTGGCGGTGGTCTTCCCACCTGCGGTAGATCGCGTCGACCGCCAGGGTAATCATGCGGCCTTCATCTTCATGACCGTGACGATGTCGCGCGCCACACTCATGGTGTCCACGTCGTCGACCAGGTGCAGAAACGTATTCTCCAGCGATTGCCCGAGAATCTGGCCAATATTCGCCACCGAGTCTTGCGCGATCACAATTCCTTTGCGCAGGATCAGCACGTCGGAGCAAATCTTTTCGACAACCTCCAGCACGTGCGAGCAATAGAACACCAGCTTGCCCTGCTGGCCGAGCGCCTGCACCAGGTTCTTGAAGATCAGCGCCGAGGTCACGTCCAGCCCCGAAAGCGGCTCATCGAAAATGAATATCTCAGGATCGTCCATGATCGCGGCGATGAGCAAAACGCGCTGCCGCATTCCCTTCGAATAGGAACCAATGCTGGCGTGCCGGTTTGGATGCAGGGAGAACAGTTCCAGCAGGGAATCGATCTTTTTCTCCAGATCGCTGTGCGCCATCCCGCGCAGCGTTCCGATCAACTCCAGATATTCCCAGCCGGTCAAGTACGGATACAGATTGGGCTCTTCCGGAACGTAGCCGAGGAGCTTGCGGTAAGCTGCCAGATTGTCCTGAATGTTGTGGCCGTCGAACCGAACCACGCCTCGTGTCGGCTGCAGCAGTCCGGTGAGCATCTTCACGGTCGTGCTTTTGCCGGAGCCGTTCGGGCCGAGGCATCCCAGCACTTGTCCGGGCTGCAGCGTGAACGACAAATCCTGCACCGCGGGCAACGACGCGTAACGCTTGGTCAGGTGCACAGCTTCGAGCATGGACCACCTCGAGAGGCGGAGTCTTCAGACGGCGAAGCGGAGAGAGAACCCACTGATCCCTGGTTAGACACCAGGGGGTCGAGATGAGTTCCCTCGAACGGTAGATGAAACGACAGATGATGTCGTTATTGTCCCGCTGGCATCTTCAAGCCCAGCGCTCGCACCGTGACTTCATCCAGCTTGGCTTTCGTCTCTCGGTTCGTGACCACGCCGAAACTGCCGGAGTAATCCCACATGGCCCAGCCGATGTTGTGGCGCTCGAGCGAGGTCCGCACATCTTTGATCCACGCGGCTCGGTCCTGCGGATCGGAAAAGTGGCGGAACACTCCGAATTCATTGCAGATCAGGGGCACGCCGCGCTGTTTCGCCCAGTCGGCGGCTTGATTGATTTCCGCCTCGATGCGCGACGCGTCCCAGTGATCCTGTCCGTAGCGGATCACCTGCATACGATCGCGCGCCTCCGGAACGGGCGTCGCGACCTGCGCGGCATTCTCCGGCGAGGACGGATAGTGCAGGCCCTTCAGCCAGTGCCAGTAGTACGCTCCCCAGGTGGCACCCTGATGCGTGAAGATGTGCGGCTCGTAGAAATGGAAGACGTAGACGACGTTGGCATCGGGCAGGGGCTCGAGAAAAACCAGGTCGTCATCGTCGTCCCAGCGGGCGCCGGCGGCGATGATGGTGTGCGTGGGCGCGCCGCGCCGGATGGCCGCGGCCAGCTTCGCCTCCACGCCATACCAGCGGTAGGCGTCGCTCATCTCCGGTTCGTTCAGGATTTCGAAGAACACGCGGTCCGGGTCCCACGAAGCATAGTGCTGCGCCACCGTGCTCCAGAAATCGGCGAAGCGTTCGACGAAGTCGTCTTCCTTGGCCAGGCGCGTTTTAAAGTCGGAGTCGGGATGCATGTCGATCTCGACCGCGAGACCTGCATCCAGAATCATCTTGACCGCGGCGTCGAGATAGCCGAAATATTCCGCGCTGCCCTCGCGGTGCCGGGCGGCGTCCATCATGGGCTGCGGATTCACGCTGAGCCGCACATGATCGAAGCCGGCAGACTTGATCAGGGCAATATCCGTCGCTGTGGTCCAATTCTGAAAGTGCTCCTTCGTGTATCCCTTGGGATCGTAAACCTGTGCGAACCACTCGCTGAGATTGATGCCGTGGCGAATGTGCGCCAGGCGCGCGGCAGGAACCGAAGAGGAGGACTGAGCTTGCACAAACGAAGTAGACGCGATGAAGACGAAGAGCAGTCTAAAGATCCACCTATGCATCGGCACACCCCCT
>JADGNP010000519.1 GCA_017883425.1 Candidatus Sulfotelmatobacter sp.
ACAGGTAGTGTTTAAGCTTACGTATTCCGATCGTACCACACACCACAAGGATTGCGAACAGCACGACTGACCGTCTAGGAACAAGCGCGTTTCTGGTCAGCAGGAAATTGGCCGCAAACACCACACCAGTTGCTAGGAGGCAGCTCTTTCCGACCTCCCGCCACTTGTATGTCATGTTGTAGTATCTCGCCTTGGTGTACACCCCGGTAAGCAAGAAGATGATCGGGAAAATGAAGGACAGTGGAAGAAATACGTCAGTGTAGTACCCCTGGAGTAACGCCTTTAGCACGTGACCATGCTCGTCGGGGCTGCTTCGTACCCGAAATATGAGCACGTACGCCAGAGAGATCAGTGCCGCGATCTGTACTATTACAAAGTCTGCCCACATCCGCGGGACCACTTCTTTCAACCGTAACTGTTTTAGGGAGTTCAGCATCTATAGTCCTTGGTGTTCTGGGGAAACGGCATTAGAGGCGCATGCAGCTGGCGAATGATGACGGTGGAGGAACTAGCGTGAATAACGAGAAGTTGCTGCAAGAGTTTGCGTGTGCGTCTCCGCTCGGACATCCTTTTGAGCAGTCTGTACCGAATGTTGCCGGCGGTGTGATGTAACAATATTTGTAACGGCGTTAAGTACATCGTCCGCGTCGCAGTCGGACATGGCTGGGTACAGCGGCAATGAAATCAGCCCCGAGAAGATCTGCTCTGCCACAGGAAAGTCCTCTCTGCGATAGTGATATTTCTGAGCGTAGTAGGAGTGCCGATGCACAGGGATGAAATGAACGCTGCTTCCGATGTTGCGACTCGTCAGGTTGACTATAAACTGGTCGCGGTTGATCGCTAATAGCTCTGGGCGTAGCCGGATCGGAAACAGGTGGTAAGGATGCGGCCGGCGGAGTAAGTCCCGCGGAAGGATCAGCTCTGACAGGTCTTTAAATGCTGTTTGATAGCGTAAGGCTATTTGCCTCCTCCGTCGGATGAAACCTTCAAGTCGACGGAGTTGATGAAGACCTAGGGACGCCTGAATGTCGGTCATGTTGTTTTTGTAGCCGGGTTCGACTACGTCGTAGTACCAGGAAGAGGCAGCGGAATAACGCTTCCACGCATCCCGGTTCATGCCGTGAAGAGAGAGAATCTGCATCCGCTCTGCTAATTGGTCATCATTTGTCGTAATTATCCCTCCTTCGCCCGTAGTCATATTCTTGGTTGCGTAAAAACTGAACACAGTAGCCTTACTGTGCGTCCCGATTTTCTTGCCTTTATATTCTGAGCCCGCCGCATGGGCGGCGTCTTCGATCACTGACAGGCCATGCTTTGCAGCGAGGGTGTTAATGGCGTCCATGTCGCAGGCTTGGCCAGCATAATGCACAGGAACGACAGCTTTGGTCCTGCACGTGATAGCCTTTTCGGTCGCCTCCAATGAAATCTCGAAGTTTTCGTCGACGTCGACTAAGATTGGGCGTGCACCGAGGTGCTCAACCACATTCGCTGTTGAGCAAAATGTTAGAGTTGGCACAATCACTTCATCGCCGACGCCAATATTCAGTGCTGTCAAGGCAATGTGAAGCCCAGCGGTACACGAACTGACGGCTATGGCGTGTTTAGCGTTAACGAAGCGCCTGAATTGCTCCTCGAACTTCTTTGTTTTAGGGCCGGTCGTTATCCAGCCGGAACGAAGACTGTCAGAAACTTCCTGAATTTCCTCGTCTCCAATGGAGGGCAAAGCAAATGGCAGGAAGGTACTGCGGATTGGACTATCGACCTCAGTTTTCACTAGTTCGTTCCGTATGAACCATGAGCGGCGGCGTATGCTAATTCGCAGTACTCTACAGAACCGTCTTCGGCTGGGACTATGCGTTGGGCGTTCAGCACGGCTTTTGGGTCGTGCAATATACACACGCTCCTTCTTTGAGAAGGGACTGGACGATCCTTATGCTGGGCGCTTCCCGGATGCGCTTGAAGGTTAGGTTTGGAGGCCATGATCTCAGATTGCTGGATCGGGCGATAAGAAGCTTGGACAGAACGGGCTTAACAGGAGATCAAGACCTAAACCGCCTCCACGTCGATGCCCTCGATGCGGATGGCTAGGGAGCGCTGGATGCACTCGATGGAAATTACCAGGCTGTGATCCTTCTCCTCAGAAACCAGCATCCCTTCCACCCCGTCGAGGCAGCCCCCGCGAATTCGGACTCGTTGCCCTACCTTGATGAATGGGTAAGCTCGGCAAGCGAGATTGTTGGAGAGCAGGAGCTGCACGCCTTCGATTTGTTTTTCGGGAACGGGAATCGGCGTACCGTTCATGGTGACGAACCCGGTTAAGCCGGCGGTCTGCAGCACCCTTAGCCGATGGTCCGGCGCAGCCGGGATGCGCACGAAGCCGTAACCTGGGAACAGTGGCAACTCGATGACCTGGCGCCGGTCGCTCCAGCGGTGGACCTGCTTGATAAAGGGCAGGAATGTCTCGATTCCCTTCGCTTGTAACTGGACTGCTACCTTTTTCTCGAATCGAACGCGGGTCTGGATCGCATACCAGGAGTAATCCTCGGCGGCGAGCACCGGAATCTGTGCCGTTTCGCTGATCCAGTTCAGCTGTGCAGTTGACATAGCTCCGCCAATTGAGTCCCATTCGAACTTTTCCACAAGTTCATTTCCAGCGTGCTCTCGCGTTCCAGCCGACGCGTAGCGCGCTCCCCAATGGGATCGAGCACATGGCGCGCGGCCTTGCTTCTCACTTGCCACTACAGCATGCGATAAATCTTCTCCGGTATCGGAAAGGTGCGGTTGTTGAGCACCGTCCCCAGCACCCGTACGTTGGCGCCTTCCACTGCCTGCTTGGCCTTGCGAGCTGCCACGCGACGGGTGGAATTTGCCTCCAGCACAAGCACTACGCCGTCCGCCCATTGGCCGAGTATTGCCGCGTCGCTATACAGCCCAACCGGCGGTGCGTTGATGACCACATAGGCAAATTCGGGCGGCAACTCCTTAATTTGTGACCGAATCTGGTCGAGCGACGCTGTCACTCCCCCGTTGGTGGCGGCCAAGTGACCGGAAATCAGCCAGAGATTGCTCGCGATCTGCTGCACGGGCTGAGCATGAGCGGCCGCTTGGGGCGAAATCTGGCCATCCGATCGCTCCACATCGAGTAATCGGTGTAGCGACGGCGCACGCACATTCGCGTCCACAATGCAGACTTGCGACGTCACTTGGGACGCCAAGATTCGGCCGAGACGGGCACACAACACGCTCGTGCCTTCAGCCTCGTCAATCCCACAGAAGACCACCTGCCGCGAGCCGGTATCGGCTTTGCCATCAGTTGCCAGGAACAACCGTTGTGCCAGTGCGAGAAGCTCCTCGCGCCCGGCCGCGTCGGTACTGAAGGCCGGGCCGCTGACAGTAGCCCGCTTGCCGTATACGGGCCCGCTGTTTGCGACCGGCGCAACACGAAAGAGCTCTCGATCCTGCTGCACCTGCTCTAGAACTTCCAAATTCCTGCTCATAGTTCACTCACTTTCGCAGCGCGATCACACTCGGCTCTAGGTTGTGGCCGGATGGCTTTGAGGTCGAGCCTCGCCACTGGACCGGCAGCCGAATCTGCTGCCCGACTTCAATGCGGTTGGGATCGAGCATCTGTGGGTTCAGCGACTGGATTTGTTGCACGATCTCGGTACTGTAGCGGCCTAAGTAGAGCAGGCTGATTTGCTGGAGGGTCTGTCCTGCTTCCACAACCACAACTCTATCCTTCGCAAAAGAGCTTGGAACCACAGCCGCTTGGGCCACCGCTGCTGGTGCCTTGACGCTTAATGTTTGTACAGCAGCTGAGATTTCCGCAGCCGGTGCTTTCGAAGTCGTTACTGCACTATGTCTGTGTGGAAAACGAGCCCCAAGTGCCGGTCGCAGTCGTGATGAAAGGCTTGGCGTGGCTATCAGTGCTACGAGAACGATGGTGATGTATGCAGCACGCAGTACCTGCCGACCAAACCAACTGGACAGAACTGGCGATGGGTCTCTGTGCCGCGATGCCGACTCAGAAGATTGGAAAGCAG
>JADGNP010000520.1 GCA_017883425.1 Candidatus Sulfotelmatobacter sp.
GGATGGGTGGCCGCGACGATGGCGTACGTCCGTGGGCATTGCAATTGGCGCGTCCGCCCGCCTCAATGTGGGTCATGGTCCGTTGTTCGATCTGGAGCGCTCGGCATGGACCTACCGGCCTGTTTCGGACACGGAGCCTTACGAGATCGGCTACGCCCCGCTCGGTTTACAGACCGGCCTCGCGAAGGAAGAATCCAAGATGACCCTGCTTTGGCAAGAGCTCCAAAAGCGGAACATCCCGCTCAGTGTGGTCGTCTATCCCTGGCCCGCGCAGGTCGTCCATGACACAATAGATTCGAAGCAAGTGCTCATGTGGCGCGATTGGTGCACCGGAAAGTGCAAGAGTTTCATCTCGCTTTTCCCGGCCTTTCTTGCGGTGAAGAACCAATGCCCGCAAGGCCAGCCCGGATGCTGGTATCTGAACCAATTCGTGTTCGGAGACGAGCACTACAATGCGGCGGGTAACGCTGTGGTGGCAGACGCGGTCGGCCAAAGCCTGGAACAGCATCCGCCAGTGAAGCGCGAGTAGCGATTCGCCGGTATTCTAGTTGGGGAGGAAGTATGGGTTTCTTGCGCACCACGGGGCAGCGTTTCGGAATCGCGGGGGAGTTGTTCGCCTTCTTCTGGAACAACAAGCGCTGGTGGATGACACCCATCCTGATCACCCTCGGCATCTTCGCGATATTACTGATCATCGCGCAGAGCTCCGCCATCGCGCCGTTCATTTACTCGTTCTTCTAGGGAGAGAGCATGTGGGGTGACCTCAAAAGGCTATGGGAAGCCTGGAAGAAGTTCGCGCACAAGCTCGCGAACTTCCAGGCCCGTGTGCTGCTCACCATCATCTACTCCATCCTGATACTGCCCTTTGGACTGATGGTTCGTTGCTTTTCCGATTCGCTGCACACCAAAAAGCGGACTGTCGCGTGGCTCGACCATCCTGCCATCCCTAATGACCTGAACGAGGCCCGCCACCAAGGGTGACATGAATATTCTGGGGATTTCCTGCTACTACCACGACTCCGCTGCTGTGCTGTTGCGGGATGGGCAGTTGATAGCTGCCGCGGAAGAGGAGCGCTTCAGCCGCGTCAAACATGACTTCGGTTTTCCCCACCACGCCATCCAGTTCTGCCTGGAGAGCGGCGGAATCAAGGGCGGCGACGTGGACTATGCCGTCTTCTACGAGAAGCCCTTCCGCAAGTTCGACCGCATTCTGATGACGGTCCTGCAAACCTATCCACTGTCCTACAAAGTTTTTCGCGAATCCATGATCACCTGGATGATCGACAAGCTTTGGGTCGGCTCCAAGATTGCGGCGGAGTTGGGCATCCCGCGCGATCGCGTCCTGTTCTGTGAGCACCACATGTCGCACGCTGCCAGCGCATTCCTGTGTTCTCCGTTTGACGAGGCGGCAATCCTCACCGTCGATGGCGTGGGCGAGTGGGTCACCGGAACCTGGGGCGTGGGACGCGGCAACCAGATCGAACTGCGCAAGCAGATGGTTTTTCCTCATTCCATCGGACTGCTCTATAGCGCGTTCACTGCATTTCTGGGCTTTCAGGTCAACGAGGGTGAATACAAGGTGATGGGCATGGCGCCCTACGGCCAGCCTCGTTACGTTGACAAGGTGTGGAAGCTGATCCGGCAGGAGCGCGACGGGTCGTTCTCGCTCGACATGGATTACTTCTGCTTCCACCACTCCACGGAACGCACGTTCAACGAGCGCTTTGTTGAGCTGTTCGGAGACCCGCGCCCGCCTAAGATGTTGTTCTTCACCACCACCTCGGGCTTCCCCGCCTATTTTGGTGACCCGCCCGGGAACTTCGCGGAACTCTGCAAGCTCAATCAGCATTACGCCGACATCGCCGCCAGCATCCAGCAGGTCACCGAAGAGGTATTGCTCTCCATGGCGCAGCAGTTGCATCGCGAGACCGGCTTGAAAAAGTTGTGCATTGCCGGTGGCGTCGGTCTGAACAGCGTGGCCAACACGCGCATTTTGCGCGAGACTCCGTTTGAGGAGTTGTTCATCCAGCCGGCATCCGGAGACGGTGGAGGCGCCCTGGGCGCTGCGCTGTGGGCTGACAACATGCTGCTGGGTAATCCCCGGCGCTTTCGCATGGACCACGCGTACTGGGGTAAGGAGTACTCGCCGTCCGAGATCCGGAGCTTTCTCGAGGAGAACCACATCCCGTACCGGCTGGTCGAAGACGACGATCGCCTGATGGACCAGACCGTCGATCGCCTGCAAAATGGAAAGGTGATCGGCTGGTTTCAGGGCCGCTTTGAGTGGGGGCCGCGCGCGTTAGGGAATCGCAGCATTCTGGCCGATCCGCGAAACCCGAACATGAAAGACATCGTCAACACCAAAATCAAGTTCCGCGAGCCCTACCGGCCTTTCGCGCCGTCGGTGCTCGGCGAATGTGCGGAAACCTATTTCGACCTGCCCAACGCCGCGCGCCACTACCCGGCACGGTACATGCTCTACGTGGTGCCGGTGCGGCCCAACAAACACAGCGTCTTGCCCGCCATCACTCACGTGGACGGCACCGGCCGCCTGCAAACGGTCTTCCGGGACAGTAATCCCCGGTACTACCAGTTGATCGAGCGCTTCGGCCAAGCGACTGGCGTGCCGGCGGTACTCAACACCTCGTTCAATCTCAAAGGCGAGCCCATCGTAAACACTCCTGCCAACGCTTACAGTACCTTCACCAAGAGCGAGATGGACACCCTGGTTCTGGGCAATTTCGTCGTCGAGAAGTCCGATCAGCCCTAGGTGATCACGGAGTTTTATACCAGGGACCAGAGCGGCATTCCCACCGCATGGGTCAAGCGTATGCGGGAAAGCATGGCGCGCTTGACGCCCCGCTTCTCTGCGAGCCGCGCAGTGCGTGAATGAGCCACACATAGCGGAAGCTAGGGTCAACGGTGGGAATGGCTTTTACCTGCGGCGTTGTTGGATTTAACCGCAGCAGCCATGGCTGCTCTTCGGCGTTCCCGCAGACTTGCCCAAGTATTGCTCCGGATTAAAATCGAACTTCTCTTTGCATTTGGAGCCGCAGAAGTAATACGTCTGCCCTTTGTGCTCAGTTCGTCCAGCGGCGGTAGCCGGTTCTACGTCCATGCCGCACACAGGATCTTTCACAGCTGTTGTGCTATTCATTATGATTTCTCCTTCATTCGTGAATTTTGGCTCGATGGTAGTTCAAATGCTGATCGGCCGGTTTCAGCAACTCATCATGGACTGTCCTTATCTCGTGTCGTTCTTGGGCAGGCCATAACTTCCAGCCGTGGCCACTGGCGCCCAAACCCTGACAGGAACTTTCTCATGTCGGGGATGATGAGGTCTGTGCATTCAAGCTCACTTCAAGCATGCGGCCGATCAATTTCATGTGAATGGAAAGAGGGTGAATCAGGAAGAGATCTACAGATTGCCAGCGGCAAAGTTGGAAGCCAACTCGACGAAAGATTCGCTGCATTATCCACCTGAAGTGACTCGCCGGTAAAGGCTGATTCGCGCGCATGCAGGTCTCTCAACACGAGCAGTCGGGCGTCGGATGGGATGAGGTCTCCAGCGTTTGACCGGATGACGTCCCCCGAAACCAGCTCTGCGATCGGAAGTTCCTGTTCGTGCCCGTCATGAATAACAGTTGCCACTTGTGGTTGCCAATGCGAGGCAGGCGAAACTGATCAGCGACAGCACTCGGGAAAGATGATCGTTTGGATGCACTAACTCTACACCTACGAAGACTGGCGCCAGAGTTCCGCCGTCGGCCGCATGGCCCAGCGATAGTCTCACTCGCAGCCCCGTTGAAAGTAGGATGGACGGTCGTATGTACAAGGAAAGGATCGTGTCCAATGTGTTTTTCAGCCTCGGCCAGTTTCATCACGGGCAGTTCACTTTCCGCTGTCGGCGTGGCGACCCTCAGAAGAACGGAGAGGACGGCTGGGCTACCTTTTGCCATGATTCCGTTGCTGTTCGGGATCCAGCAGCTGACCGAAGGCGTCATCTGGCTCACATTCCGCCATAACGCACCGCTCCTCAAG
>JADGNP010000521.1 GCA_017883425.1 Candidatus Sulfotelmatobacter sp.
TAACCGTGTTTTCTGTCATCTCTGACCTCCTCTTTCTTCATTTGATTTACAACTACATCCAGTTTGTCGAAGCTCTCTTCCCAGAATCGGCGATAGCTAATCGCCCAGTCGCTGACTGTCTTGATCGCCTCTGGCCTAAGCGTGCACACACTCTCTCGTCCACGCTTCGTCTTGATCACAATCCGCGCCCGCACCAGGTAGGCAATATGTTTTGAAATCATCTGCTGCGAAAGTGCAAACGGTTCCGTCAATCCATGCACAGAGGCAGGCCCATGTGAGAGTCGTTCGATCATCGCCCGCCGGGTCGGATCAGACAAAGCCGCAAACGTTGTACCTAATTTATCCACAACCATATGGTAGTGGATTATCTGTCAATGTCAAGTGTGAATTTTGCGATCCTTGATTTCTGTTCACTGATCCCTGTTGGCTCGCTTCGACAATCGCGACGAGTGCGAAATCGCCGAGTCACTCATCGACCCTGATTGGTAATGGGAAGTCGGCCAGCAGGAAGTATTCGTTGCTCCCGGATCACGCGAAACTCGGCAGGAATTCTGCCTTAAGTTAACCCTTATGCGACACTGCCCCACCCTTCGCGGCCGAAGGGTGGGCACCCCGATCGATGAGGGCTATTTATTCTTCGCTGTCGGCGCCAAAAACCACTTCGAAGCCGTATCGTCCGTCTTGAGGAAGTTCAATAGCTGGGTCGACACCTTGATCCGTCCCATCGGATTCGATGGATGCGTCCCATCCACATCCAGATCCTGGCAGGACCAAACCAGCCCATCACTGCGCGGAATCATGCCGTTCGCCCAATAATAGGGCCCCCATGCAATCCACGGCGCCATCACGGTGCCGTTCGCAGGATTAAAATTCATGTTGGGGTCCCCGCTAATCTGATCCTGGATCGCATTCTTAACCGCCATACCGTTTTCATACCCGTATGGCTCCGGATCAAGATTCGCTGCCCCATCCGAATAACCGGTGTAGTTGACGCTGGAGTAATACGCCAGCTTGATATTCGGAAATTTAACCTGCAGATTCTGCGCAATGGACTGCAGCTGCGATTGCAGGTTGGTCATATCGCTGGGAAACGTCCCGCTCGGCCCACCGTCTACGTCCAGAATCCACGCGCCCACCACCTGGTTCGCCGTAACTCCCGCATTGGGCAGGTAGTCGTAGACGATCGCATTCCAGAAGTTGTTGCTGGCCGACGCGAGCAGCGCCGCCGTGGCTCCCCCGGTAGCGCCATCCACGATCACCAGGCTGGGATTCTTGGATGGATCGGTGTTGACCAGGTCCACGAACTCTCCAAACGGCTGCTGCGCCAACGACAATCCCACCGAAATAAAAACGTACTTGCCGGTTGGGCTGTAATTGCCGTTCGCGTCCAGCGGCACGATTGCAGCCGCCGCGCTCCGGCCGTAAGCATCGTGGCCGGAGTCGTCCCGGTTGCTGCCGTTCGCGTACAGTCCGCCTTCTTCAGCGCCCAAATACCAGTTCGTTCCCAGGTCGCTGATCGGAACTATCGGTCCCGAACCATCTCCGGCATTCACGCTGATATTGTTGCAATTCTTATATCCCGAGTACGCGGCCACTGGCAGCGTAAACGGCTTGCTCGCCTTTTCCTTGATCGACGAGGAATCACTAACCTGCGCCGTAAAGGTATGATTACCCACCCCCACTGAAGAGGCGATCGAACCGCTGATCAGCCCTGCACTCGAGAGCGACAATCCCGCAGGTAAAATCGAACCCGTCGCCAGCGTCCAGCTGTACGGCGCCTTGCCCCCAGTCGCACGGAGATTG
This sequence comes from Candidatus Sulfotelmatobacter sp., assembly GCA_017883425.1. Lineage (GTDB taxonomy): Bacteria > Acidobacteriota > Terriglobia > Terriglobales > Acidobacteriaceae > Sulfotelmatobacter. Next base: position 1,804 of record JADGNP010000521.1, read on the forward strand.
GCCTGGTAGGGATAATTCTGTGTGGCCGCTGGAAGCGTCGGGAATGTATCAATCCCCATCACCGTAGGCCTGACACCGTTTCCCCACAAACTGACCCCGTTCGGTGGTGCAACGTCATAGGTGATTGAGATCGTGCCCGGTTGGGTGGCCACGGCCGTCGGTATGTAACCGATCGTCAGCTTCAGCGACTTACCGGGAGCAATCGATGTGGAACTCGTCCAGCCAGTCTGTGCGAAAGGGTAAGTCACCACCACATTTGTGACCGAGAACGCAGTCGTCCCCTCATTGGTGATGGTGAGCGTCTGACCTTGACTCGCCGTCCCCAGCGGCTGCTTGGGAAAATGCATCGAAGTTGTGCTGAGTGAGGGGACGGCAGTAGTGCTGGTACCATAGCCGGTTATGTTCACGACCTGACTCGGCAACCCCGCCAGCGCAAACGTGAGATGCCCCGCAAAACTCTTGGCTGAATCCGCAGTGAACTGAATGGTGTAATCCGCGCGCTGTAGCGGTGAGAGCGTGATCGGAAGCGTCCCGCTGACGACTTTCAACTGCGTGATATTGGGAGTGATCGAATCCAGCGTGATGGTTTTTCCGCCGCTTATGTTGTATACGCTGACTATCTGTGTAGTGCTGGTCCCTGAAGGCAAGTAGCCAAAGTCGAGTCCCGTCGGCAAAATAGCCGGATTGGTTTGAGCCACGAGCGGCAGCGAGCCCGTCAGAAGCAGGAAAAAACTCACGAACCTCAGCACGACTTCGGCCGCGCGCTCTCTCATCCCACGCCCCGTTTTCCACTTCCAAAATGAAAAATATTCTATAAGAATTTCGGCGCCTTTCAATGATGAAAGAATTTGCATCTGTTTAGCGCCCCAATCGTCTTCAGCGATAATTACGACCGTACCCGCCGGCGCGACTACAGCCACCATCCAGGTCACCACCCCCAGCGGCACGCTTCTGAGCAACGCGCCCTTCCAAATAAAGCAGTAACTCCTGCCTCACGCTCAACGGGATCAGCAGTCACAAAAGTCTTTGGATCTTAGCGTTCGGAAAAGCAGGCACAAAAGATTGGCTCCTCAGGTAGGACTCGAACCTACAACCCTCCGGTTAACAGCCGGATGCTCTGCCATTGAGCTACTGAGGAGTGTGGTGGGCCGGGCGCTGAGGGCTCGACCTTCGATTATCACCATCATCATAACATCTTGGCCCGCCTCCTGAAAACACTGGGGACGTTTCAGCGTGTCTCAGGTCGCGGAAACACCCATGTGGGGACAGCCGCCCTCGGCTGTCCGTCGAGCGAAGCTCGACCGGTTCGTCGGTGAGGACCGGCACACTGAGACACGACCAGCGTTTCTGGTACGCTAGGCGGTTGCATTCGAGGTGCTTATGGCGGGAGGGGTGCGTTTGGTCTTAGCTCTTTCTTCTTTGTTTCTGCTGGCGGCTGCGCTGTATGCGGGGGACGATTCCAAATCTTCCTCCACTCCTTCTGCTCTTCCCAAGACTGCGGTGAAGCCTGTGGTGGATATGTTTCACGGCACCAAGGTGCTCGACAACTACCGGTGGCTGGAGGACGGCAAGAGTCCCGAGACGCAGAAGTGGGTGGAGGAGGAGATGTCCTACACCCGCGGGATGCTCGACCCCCTTGCCGGACGCGACGCGATTCACAAACGGCTGACCGATTTGCTGTCGATCGGCAGCGTCACGCCGCCGATGATCGCGGGCCGGCATTATTTCTATACCAAGCGCGAGGGCATGCAGAACCAGCCCATCCTTTATGTGCGCGAGGGGCTCAACGGCCCCGACCGCGCGCTGGTCGACGCCAACCAACTCGCCGCCGACGGCACTATCGCGCTCGACTGGTTCCAGCCCAGCGAAACCGGAAAGTATGTGGCATACGGAACTTCGCCCAGCGGCTCGGAGATGAGCACCCTGCACATCATCGAGACCAAAACCGGCACCGTGCTGCCCGACACCATCGAGCGCACCCCCGCCGCCTCCATCGCCTGGAAGCTCGACAACTCCGGCTTCTACTACACGCGCTATCCGAAAAAAGGCGACGTCCCCAACGGCCAGGAAATGTACAACCGCCACGTCTTCTATCACGAACTGGGAAGCGAGTCCGCCGACGATGACAAACCCATCTTTGGCGAAGGCCGCGATGCCGAAGACTGGCCCACCGTGAATCTCTCCAACGACGGCCGCTGGCTGCTGATCCAGGTCTCGCAGGGCTGGACCAAG
>JADGNP010000522.1 GCA_017883425.1 Candidatus Sulfotelmatobacter sp.
GCATCTGGTGGCCCGCGACCGAGCCGTGCCTAGGATTCGCTTCCCGACCCTGCGGCACGCCTTTGCTGGTTCATCCGGTAAAGATGGTGTACCGGCCCCGTTCCCCGGCCCAAGGGGTGTCCGTAGGAGATTGCGGCCGTGACATAGGTTTTCGCGAGCAAGGCGGCTTCGGCCAATCCCCGGTCGAGCGCCAAGTGGCAGGCCATTGCCGTGGCGAAGGCGCACCCGGTGCCATGGGTCGAGTTGGAACGCTGGCGCTCAGCCTTGAAGATTTCCTGCTCAATCCCGCGCTTGGTGGTGAAGCTCAGCAGATCGATGGCTTTCTCGAGGTGCCCTCCGGTGATTACGACGGCCGAGGCGCCCATCTCGTGCAGCTTGGCGCAGGCGGCTTTCATTTCGTCCAGGTCCTTGACCTGAATTCCGGTGATCACCCCGGCTTCGTCGACATTGGGCGTCACCACGTCGGCCAGGGGAATCAGCCTCTCGACCAGCAATCGGGTTCCGGCAGCATCCAGAAGTTCTGCACCGGAGGAGGACTTTAGGATCGGATCGAGCACGATATTGGGCAGGCGCGCCTTTCCGGGCTGGGTCGCAGAGCGGCTGCCGGGTTGACCGGCCCAGCCGGAAAGGAAGTCGGCTACCGCCTTGACCACCTTCCCTGATCCCAGCATGCCGATGTGTACGGCGGCAATGTCGAGGTCCGCCGCCAGTTCTTCGAGGGTGTCGGAAATGAGGGCTGGATCGACCACCTCGACCCGCCTTACCCCGGAGGTGGACTGCACCGTCAGGGCGGTGATACACGCCACCCCGTAGCAGGCGTGGGCGGCTATGGTCTTGATATCGGCAGTCACGCCGGCTCCGGAGGAGGGATCGAACCCAGCGATGGTGAGTACAATAGGTGGTTTTTCGGGCATGGCCCTCCGTTCCAACGAGTCCGATAGTAACCCGGTTCAGGGCTCAGCATCTCACATCGGCAGGGCTTGGAAGTTACTTTCGGAGCCTGCCTGGGGAAAAATTCTTTCGATGCGACTCCCGAGTCAGGCCCGTAAGTACATGATTCTATGTATCTTGCCGAGGATCAAGCTGTAATCCATTGATTCCAATGAGGTTGTAAATTCTACCTTGCTTTCCCTTACGTGCTATTTACCTTTTAGTAAATACGTAACCTTCCTGAAATAAAGGACCTTGCCTGCATGTGGTAATATTAACAATAGGTTACGTAAGACATCCATAACTACGAGGTCACCCAAGTACCCCCCAAATCGCCTTGACAGGCGTTTGGCACCCCGATAGCATCTACAAACTGCAGGAAGTAAACCTTAAGGCCAAGCACTTTTGAGTATGCGAGGAGAACTGAATGCGAAGATGTATAGCTCATGGACTGGCGATTGCCTTCTTGATCGTCGGCCTGGGAGCGGCTCAGGGACCGAACATCTCGGAGGCGACAGCGGCTCCAGTTAGTTCCGTTCAAACGAGACCCAAAGTCCGCCAACAGGTCGGCAAGACCAAACCGTATCAAATTGGGACAGCGTCCTGGTACGGCCAGATTTTTCACGGAAAACCCACGGCCAGCGGCGAGCCGTACGATATGTACGACATGACCGCCGCTCACCTGACGCTTCCCATGGGAAGCTATGTGCGGGTCACAAACCTGCGCAATGGCCGGGCCGTCGTGGTCCGGGTCAATGACCGCGGGCCCATCGTTCCGGGTCGGATTATCGACCTGTCGTACGGTGCTGCCCAGGCGCTGCAATTCAAGCAGCGTGGTCTACAACGCGTGCGTCTGGATCTGGTCAACCCCCGCGACGGGAAGCCCGCTTACCAGACGGTCGCTTATAACCAACCCCCGATGGCGAAACTCCCGTAAAAACACTACACTGGCTGGGATGCCAGCAGCTTTACCGAGCATCCCGCACGGTGGCTTAAGCTACCGCAACGGTGATCCGCGCCAGCGGCTCATTGTCGCACTGGACGTGTCCACCGCCGCCGCCGCACAGAAGATTGTGGCGGCGGTGGGCGACTCCGCGCTGACCTACAAGGTCGGCATGCAGCTCTACACCGCCGAAGGGCCACAAGTGGTGCGCGATCTCGTGGCCTCGGGACGGCGCGTGTTTCTCGACCTGAAGTACCACGACATTCCGAACACCGTGGGAGCGGCCGTGGGTGAAGCGGCGAAGCTGGGCGTGAGCATGCTGACCGTGCATTCGTCGGGCAGCGGCAAGATGCTGCGCTCGGCGGTGGAAGCGGCGAAGACGTGCCCGGATCTGATCGTGCTCGCCGTCACCGTGCTCACCAGCATGGACGGGAGCGACCTGGAAAAGATCGGAATTCGGGGCACGGTGGAGGACAGCGTAGTGCGCCTGGCCACCATCGCACTGGCGAATGGATGCCAGGGCGTGGTCGCGTCGGCCCGCGAAGCCTCTACCTTGCGCGCGGAGCTTGGGGACGCGTTCGCCATCGTCACTCCGGGCGTGCGTCCGGCCGGCAGCAAGGTGGGAGATCAAGTCCGCGTCGTCACTCCTGCGGAAGCTATCGCCTCGGGAGCCAGCTACATCGTGGTCGGGCGGCCCATCACGGAAGCTGCCGATCCGGCGGCGGAAGCCAGGGCGATTCTGGGGCAAATCAGCGGGTAGATGGCTAATGGTGGATCGGTCAAATCCGCCGATAAACTAGGTATGATGGCTATACGAAAACTAAGGATATCGCTCACGTTATCGTCGGATGTACTGGAGGGGATTGATCGCTTGGCCCTCGGCGCCAACGTCTCGCGATCCGCCTTCATCGAGGCCGTACTTAGCCACTATCTGCGAAACCAAACAGAAGTGGGGTCCCTGCCTCGGAACGCACACGATGCTCGTTGGATCGGCTCGATGAAAGATACGATGGAAATCGTGGGCGACATCGTCTCTCCGGCCCAACGAGGGCAATGGGAAGGCCCCACGCAACAAGTAGACTGCTTCAACCTGACAACAGCTCGAATCCCGAGTTTACAGCTTTTCGAAGAACTCACACCCCGAGCATGAGATGTAGACCCCGCCCGGAACGCCGCGTTCGCGGTCCTTTACTCGCTTCACGATGCGCGTGGGCTTGCCGCACTTGGGGCAATCCGTGCTCTTGGTGGTGTCCATGACCTTCTTGCGGTCGGCTGTTTTTGCGATCTTGGCGCCTACTGCCATGTTGGATGTCTCCTGATCTCTTTAATGTTTGCGCAGCACGATCCGCTTGGTGGCTACCGCGGATGCTTGTGGATGGGGTGTCTCCGAAATCTTAACCCGGAACTGCGGGGATCCACTCTGGAAGACTCTGAAGCTGCGTCTCGATTCTCTTCCGTCGTGATTGATTTTACAGTAAGGTTGTGCCGGCTGTCTTGCGGCCCGATCTTGTGACCTGGGTATGACGCGTGCGTTCGGACCCATCCTGAAGACGATCCTGTTCACGATCTTCGTGCCCGGGACGGTCACCGTGCTGGTCCCGGCGTGGCTCTTGGGCGGTTTCCCGAGGCCAGAGCGCGGACCGCTGACATGGGTCGGCGTTCTCATCATGCTGCTCGGATTGACTATCTACTTTCGCTGCGCCTGGGAGTTCGCGGTTCGCGGACTGGGCACGCCCGCGCCCATCGCTCCTACGAAGTTTCTGGTCGTCACTGCCCTGCACCGGTACGTGCGCAACCCGATGTACATCGGCGTGTTCGGAGTGCTTCTTGGCGAAGCCGCAACGTTCCGGTCCGCGGTGCTCCTAGGTTATGCAGCATTCTTCTGCGTGCCGGTTCAATTGTTTGTCGTCTTCTATGAGGAGCCCACGCTGCGCCGCCAGTTCGGCGAGTCGTATGAAGAATACCGGCGCTCCGTCCCGCGCTGGATCCCAAGGTACGCAAAGCAGGACAAGCGAATTTCTCGCCGCCCGTAACATGTGTCAATTTGCCGGTTCCGATCGACAAGTGTCGAGCTTCGCTCGACAGACAGCCGAGGGCGGCTGTCCCCACATGGGTCACTCTCCGATCCGGCCACGCAGCACCGTGATCGACGCTTTCGG
>JADGNP010000523.1 GCA_017883425.1 Candidatus Sulfotelmatobacter sp.
TGCAGGACCACCGCCGTCCGGAACGACAGCAGATCGATCAATCCGATGTAACGTATCTGAAAGCCGGTGACGATCATCGCCACGAATCCGAGCGCGTTGATCCAGTGCCAGATCCTGACGGGGAGCGGGTGAACGTAGATTCTTGGCATTGCGTTGTTCCTTTTACTTTGGGGCATCGGCACCGGCGGGACGACCGGGGGGGCTCGGGCTGACCTTTTGGCCCGGGCGTTTCAGGAGTCCTCCTTCCCGCTGATCTTCTTCGCGTATCTCCGAACGAGCCAGTTGATCGTCAAATGGCCGAGCGGCACGCCGATGCCGCCCAGCACCGCGAGGGCGAGGAGCCAATCCAGTAACTTGATCCGGGTGCCTCCGATAGCATAAAAGCCGCCCACCGAATCCACCGATATCACGGAGTTCAGGACTTCCGGTTTCGCGCCATAGCGCACCCGTCTGCCGTCGGGACCGACGATGGAAACCGTGACGCTCTGGAACGCATCGGCGCCTTGCTGGTGGCATTTGGCGCAATCCCGGATCGCCTGGGACTTGTCCATGAGTTGATGCGCCTCGACACCCGTGCTGACCTCCAGACGACCCCGCAGCGTCGTCTCGTTGTCTGCTCCCTCACGGTTGAATCCACGCAGCAAGCTGCGCAGCGCCATCGCGTCCAGGCCCGTGCCCTTCGCGTCGGCTGCGCGGGCGCGGCTTTCGAACTGCGGCACGCCCTCTTTTTCAGCAACGCGCTGCTTGGTCACGCTGTCGTATAGCCTGAGATCGACCTTGCGCTTGGCCGCTGGTGCGTGGCAGGCGGGGCAGGATACGGTCTCGAAATGCTGTGCAGCATTCGGGAGCCACGTCTGGTGGGCAGCAAGTGCGTCTTGGTGGCACTCAAGACAAGTATCTTTCAGCTGGTCCCCTTTGGTTGCAGCGCTCACGTCGTGCGCGCGGTGGCAATTGGAGCAGCCCAGAGCGGCCTTGCCATGCACGCTGCCGGCATACGCCTTGAAGATGGGATCGTGACATTTGCTGCACGGGGCTCCGGTCGCCGCGTCATAAGCCGCTTTGGACATCACCGCATGAGGATTGTGGCAGTCGGTGCAGAGGGGCGCGTTCGGGTAACCCTCACGGACAAGCGTGGCGTGAATGCTTCCCTCGTACAGCTTGAATACGGGGGCGTGACAGGTTTCGCAGACCTTCGTCTGCGCGAGCGAATAGTCACGAATACTGTCGATCTTTGTCTTGACCGGGGGATGGTTCTCGAACGAAGTGTTGGCATGGCAGACAGCGCACCCGATCTTGCTATGGATCGATTTCGCAAACGCCGCGCCGTCCACGTACACGGAAAGTGCTTCTCCGTTCGTCAGCTTCTTCTCGAGTCCTTTGGCGGAATGGCAGCCGAGACATTGCTGGTCCAGTTGGGAAAGAGCGCTGCCAGCGGCGCGTGCGGTAAGGCTCGTAGCGGCGAGCACCGCCACCATCAATACCAGCCTGGCAGCAAGGATCAGGTCCGCGTGGAACTTCGTTCCTGCCGCGCTGCTTCGTCTCCGGGAACTTGCCATTCATACCCCCAATTCATGCCCTTCCGGCCGTAACCACATATGCTAAGGCGCCACGGTTCGGCGGGCTTGATCTTGATCAAACCAAGACGCCGTAGAAGCAGTGCTGCGCGACGCACTCTCCCGGCACTACGTTCTCGTCGCAATGCATTTTCGTTGCGGAAACTTGCCATTCATGCCATCCCCGCGATGACCGGGAGTGGTAGGCCGACGCTCGGCTTTTCACTGCGACAGCTTTTCGCCTTCGCGAATCAGCCCCTGATTCTATCGATACTATTTTTGCAAAGGCAATTGAACGATAAATGTCGTTCCCTTTCCGACTTCGCTCTCTACGTTAATCGTGCCGTCGTGGTTATCAATTATTCCCCATGTAACCGCAAGTCCAAGCCCGTTTCCCTGTTGTCCTTTTGTAGTGAAGAACGGTTCAAATATCCTGGACAAGTCCTCTTTTGCAATCCCCTGCCCGGTATCGGCTATCTTTATTTCTATGTAATCCTTGTGCCCCGCGTCATCCATCGCCTGCCACCTTTGCCAGGTACATTCTGGATTGGTGCAGCTTTCGAACGTTCCATGGGCCAGAACTTCAAAACAGCAAACCGCTGACCCGCATTTCGGACAATTCACATTCTCCTCGATTAAGGAGGTATTGCATTGCGGGCATGACACCTGCAAACCCTTTCCCTTCTCGATTTCGATCCCGTACTCGTGCCTGTGCTTCCCGTAAACAGGATCCAGATTTATGATGCCGACATTTCCATTTGAAGCGACTTTTAGCTTTATGGTCGGCAGCCCGTAGATTCTCAATTCGCTGTCCATGAGGTCATGCCCCTTCGGGCAGACGGCGGCCTTTATCTGCGCCAAACCATGCGGTGAAAGCGAAAGCAATGATGGAACGACTGAAATCTTGCCGCCGTTATCGCCGATTGCATCGGCGGCATTGACAAGCAAGTTTATGATGACCTGTTGAATCTGGTTCGCGTCGACTTTCACTTCCGGCAGAGACGGATCAAAATGCGCGTCAAGCTCGATCTTCTTAAGCAATAGTTGACTGGCAACCACCTCTATTCCGCTCTTTAGTATCTTGTTTATGTCCGCATTGTGCTTTTTTGGAACAGACTGGCGGGAAAAATCGAGCAGACCCTTCACAATTTCCCTGCTTCGTATCGTTTCCCTGACTATGACTTCCAGGTTTTCCTGCAGCTCGGGATTATCCTTTGTCCGCTTAAGGAGAAAGCTGCTGTAGGTCAATACACCCGTTAGCGGGTTGTTTATCTCGTGCGCAACTCCTGCTGCAAGCCGCCCCAGCGAAGCCATCTTGTCGGATTGGAAGAGCTGCAGCTTGGCTTCGGCCATATTCTTGGTCATCTTATTGAACGATTTCGCAAGAATTCCCAGTTCATCATCGCCCGGATCGTCTATGGTGTAGTTCAAATTTCCTGCACTTACCTGGTTCGTCGCCTTTACCAGCTCACTGACGGGCTTGCCAATCCATTTTCTGACAAAGTAGGCGATAGAAAGACTCAACGCAAGAATTGCGATTACGGCAAAGACGATCAGCCTGAATTTGCTCTCTTCAATTTGCCGATCCACATCCTTTAAGTCCATTTTAATATCAAGCACCCCCAGCACTGTCTTGTCTCTTGTATGTGCATGGCAGTTCGCTTGATAGCAGGATGGCGCGTTGTAGATCGGATTTATCACCGCAAGTATGCGCGGCGAGTCGGGACTCGGCCTGTAAATGCGCGTTCTTTGATTCATCGAAAGCTTTTGTAATGGTTGATTTTCAGTGTGGCACGCGTAACAGCTTTCGGCGCGCTTATCAACCATTGTCCCGATCACATTCTCGCGCGAAGAGAACGTTACCACTCCCTCCTTGTTGAATATCCGGATTTCCACAATGCTCGGTTCATGGGCGACTGTGTTAATGATTGCATGCACTTCTTCTTTCTTGTTTTCCAGCATGCTCGTGTGCGTGCTGTTTTTGATTGCGTCGCTCAGTTTGTTCGCATGTATTTCCGCCTGCGAAAATAGTGCGTCACTTTGCGCACTAATGCTCAGGTAGGAATACACGCCGATAATGACAACCGTGATGATCCCAACTGCGGTTATCAGTTTTGACCCTATCTTGGCTCCACCTAAATTCATTTCGCAGTCATTGCAGTGAAGCGCACAGATGCTATTTGCGCGATTGGGGCATTCGCCCGTTTAATACGGCGTGAAGATCGAATCCGGACAATATGCGTCGTCGGCGGAGCGCTCATCCGGGTTTTCGATTGGCCACCCCACCGGCTGCAGGCTCCTAGCTTGACGTCGAGTTTTTTCCTTCATCCCCTGAATTCTTCTTTTCAGGACCTGAGAGGTATCTCAGCAGAAATATGAACAGCGCCAAGAAGGCCAGCAACAAAAGATATTCCAGGCCCTTGGTCTCGAATATGTTCACATAAGTGTAGAATTCCATGATGGGCTCCTGTTATTT